>NZ_JBHJQI010000210.1:0-9897 GCF_042262805.1 Streptomyces sp. NPDC056361 | reverse complement strand
GGGCGTGCCCGGCACGCCTACTGCCTGGCGCTCTCAAGAGCGCCCTTCAGCGGTGGTCCCGCCACAAGTGCCGTCTGAGCAGCACGTTCGCATCCGTTACCGCACTGTGGTCGAACCGGCGCCGGGCCTCGGCCCGTTCCCGTACCAGCAGCGCACACGCCACGCAGTGCTCCACCGGCTCCGGCGGACGGCTCAGGTCCGGCGCGGGCTGCGGGGAGCAACCGGCGCGAGCCCTGTCATTGGCGGCGCGCACCCCGGCGCTCAGCCGCTCGGCCGGCGCGGCCGGCCGCACGTCGGCCGGGTCCGCCTGCCACTCACGGCCGCCGCAGACCGGCCGCAGCATCACATAGGGCCCCGCATTCCCCTTGAACTCACCGACCACTCCCGCCACTTGGTCGTAGACCCAGGCCCCTCGTTCCATGGATTCCGCTCCTCTCCGTGGACTACCCTCTGTGATCCCGGCACTACGAGAATGGACCGGGACACAGGGAACCCGGAGCGGTGGCGGACCGTACTTCCCCAGGTCGCGCGGGTAGTTCCACATCTTCCACAAGGGAGTACGCGCGATGCCGACGAGACGCGTGGTGACGGGCCGCAGCCAGGAGCCCAGGAAGAGGTTCGCCGAGGAACTGAAGCTCCTCCGCACCGACCGGGGCCTCAGCCTCCGGAAGCTCGGCGAGGCGCTGGGGTGGGACTGGTCGCTGTTCTCGAAGATGGAGAAGGGCGAGACGGTCGGCGGACCCGAGGTGGTCCAGGCGCTGGACCAGTACTACGGGACCGCGACGACGCTGCTGGCGCTGTGGGAGCTGGCGGTGGGGGACCCCGCGCAGTTCAAGGAGCGGTACCAGCAGTACATGAGGCTGGAGTCGGAAGCGGTGAGCCTGTGGCACTACGCGGTGAGCGTGCTGCCAGGCCTTCTCCAGACAGGGGAGTACGCCCGCGCGTTGCTGTCGACCGGCGGCATGAACGGCGATGAGCTGACCCGCCAGGTCGAGGCGCGGATAGGACGCCGCGACCTGCTGTCGGGTGACGGCGCCCCGCCGTTCCGCACGATCCTGTCGGAGACGGTCTTGCGGACCCCTCTGGAGAACCGGAACGAGTGGCGAGATCAGCTGGAGTACCTGCTGCTGATCAGCGAGCGCCGGAACATCACCATCCATGTCGTCCCCCACTCGGTGGGCCTGTTCGCGTTGATGAACACCCAGACGATGTTTCTCCGGCTGGCCGACGGCCGGACGGTGGCCTGGGTGGAGACCGCGCATTCGGGCGAACTGGTGGAGGAAGCAGCCGCCGTCGAACAGCTCCAGGCCAGTTACGATCAGGTCCGTGATTTGTCCCTTTCCCCGGTCGAATCACGGAAGTTCATCGTGTCGACGTTGGAGGAAGCATCGTGCGAGCCATCGACCTGAGCGACGTCACGTGGCGCAAGAGCTCCTACAGCAACGCGGACGGCGGCGAGTGCCTCGAAGTCGCCGACGCCCTCCCCGTCGTTCCCGTCCGTGACAGCAAGACCCCCGCCGGCCCCGCGCTCGTCTTCGGACCCGCCGCCTGGTCCTCCTTCGTCGCCGGAGTCAAGGGCGGGCGGCTCGACGCCTGAGGCATCGGCTCAGGCCGTCCCCGGGCATCACGCGGCGACGCTCTCCCCTGCCTCCCTGGCCGCCGCCGCGTCCTCGTCCGCGTCCTCGTCCGCGTCCGCGCGACAGTCGGGGCACTGGCCCGGCTCCCAGGCGCGGAAGGCGACGTTCTCGCAGGTGACGCAGAGCTGCATCGGGCGCTGTCCCTGCGCCGGGGTTGGTGTGGGGAGGGGCGGCGGGAGCAGGTGGGCGAGGCGGTGGGAGAGGAGTCCCGCCGGGTGCTTGAGGGTGTCGGGGAGCGCGGCGAGGAGCGTGCGGCGGACGGCGTCCGGCGTCGCGCCCCGCGCGAACCACGCGTCGACGCCGGGGGCCAGGTGCCGCACGTCCCGCGCCGACAGCAGCAGGCGCTCGTCGTGGCGCCGCAGGTCGAGCAGCAGCTCGGCGGCCGGACCTTCCGGAAGCCGCTCCGCATCGCGGCGTACAGGCTGCGCGGGCGGTGCCTCGGCCGCCTCCGGGACGGAGGTGGGAGCAGGGGCGGTGGTGGCGGCAGGGGCGTGGGCCGCCGGGCTCTGGGCCGAGTACGGCACCGAGCCCTGCGCGAAGTACGGGATCGAGCCCTGCCCCGCGCGCGGGACCGGCCCCTGCGCCACGCACCGGGCCTCACCCTGCACTGCCTGCGGGGCCGCGCGATGTCCCCGATCGGGCCCCTCCCCCAAGTCCCCACTCGCCCCTGGGTTGTTGTACGAGAACGTCCGCGTCACGATCCGACCGCTCGGCAGGCGCTCGCGGAGGCGGCGGAGGTAGCCGTGCGACTCCAGCTCGCGCAGGGCGGAGGCGATGCGGATCTCGCCCTCGGGGAAGCGGCCGGCGAGCGCCTTGATGCCGATGGGGGTTCCGGCGGGCAGCGACTGGATGTGGGCGGCGAGGCCGATCGCGGTGAGCGAGAGGTGCTCGTGCTGCACGAGGTGGTTGCCGACGACCACGAAGCCGCTCGTGTGGGGGACGTTGGCGTGGATGACGCCCGCGGCGGGCACGGTGGCGCTAGGGTGCTGAATACCCATGGGGAAGTTGCTGCTTCCTTGTTGGTCAGGCCCTCCCCGGGATTGCGAGTCCCGGGCGAGGGCCGAACTGTTTCTCAGTTCAGGTCGCCGCGAGCATATGCCAGGCAACCACCCCGAAATCCAGCCCAGTTGGGATGTTTCGCTCGTGTGGGTGACGCCCCCTCGGCATGACCGCTCAGAGCAGGTGGGGTGGGGTGGGTACTTTCCCCGGGTAATTAAAAGGACGTCGGGGGCCGCCGCGTCGCGGGGCCGCGCGACCCGGCGAGACCCGGCCCGGTCCGGGCAACGCGAGAGGGCCGGAACCTGTCGGTTCCGGCCCTCTCGGGTGTGCGGGGGTTACTTCTTGACCGGGTTGATGCAGAGGACGAACTTGTCGGCGTCCCACTGCTGGGCGAGGGCCTGCTCGCTGTCCTCGGCGCACTTGTTGACGTCGAAGGTGTTGTCGTAGACCTTGACGACCTTGAAGAGGTCGGCCTTGCCGGAGGAGCAGTCCTCGCTGTCGACCTTGGGGTCGTTGTCGGAACCGGTGACGACGACGCACTCGCCGGCCTTGGCGTGGACCGGGGCCTCACCCGTGAGGAACGGGAGGCCGAACTTGACGGCGAGGGCCACGACGATCGCGACGACGATGCCGCCGACCTTCTTCAGGGCGGCGCCGCCCTTCTTCGCGGGGGCGGGAGCGGCCGGCTGCTGCTCGGGGGTGAGGGGAGCGGAGGGCGTCGTCATGAGGGATTCCTTGGGGACGCGGACATGATCAGACGCGAACGTTACATGCACTAAAACCGGCAAAAAGGATCACGAAGATCCACTACTGGATCAGTTGTGGAGTCGTGATCCTGTCGGCGCGTCAGAAACCCTTCAGGGGCGGGGACCCAGCTGCCGCTGGTGGTCGAGCGCCCTGCGCAAGTCGACCGGAAGCGGGTGATACGGGCCGTAGGCGCGCTCGGCGTCGAACAGGAGCTGCTGGAGCTGGCCCTGGCCGACCGTGTGCTCGCCGGTCGCGAGGAGGAGCATCCCGATGCGGCGACGGATGTCGAAGGCGCGGGCGGGATCGTGCTCGTAGTACGGGAGGACGGCGCGGAACTCCGTGAGCGCGGCGGCCGTCTCGCCCAGCTGCTCCAGGCAGAGGGCGGCGTCGTAACGGAACTGCAGGGCCCCGGGGTCCGCGGGCCCGGCCTCCGTGTCGCGGTCCTCCGCGAGCCGGCGGAGCTCCGGGAGCGCGCGACGGTACTGGCCGTCGTCCATCAGCGTGGAGGCGTACTGCTTGCGCAGGATGCGGACGACCGGCGAGCGCTCCCCGTGCTCGGCCGCCGCCGTGGGCAGGATGCCGCCGAGGAGGTCCACGGCCTGGGTGAGCGAGCCCTCGCCGAGCAGCCGCTTGACCTCGTCCACGGCGGCGGCGAGGTCGACGCGCGGGGCGGAACCGAACGAGTTCCGGGGGTCGGCGCGGGGGTCGCTCCGGGGGCCCGGGGGTGCGACCGGCGGCGGCGGAGGCGTCGGCACGGGCACCGGCACGGGCGCCGCCACGGAGGCGGGGCGGGCCGGCCAGGGGGCGTGCGGACGGAGGAAGGGACGCGTGGGGTCCATGGGTCCCGTGGGGGCGCCGCGCGCGGGAAGGAGGGGGAGCAGGTGCTCGTAGACCTCGTGGGCGCCGGACGGACGGGCCTGCGGGTCCTTGGCGAGGAGGTGGAGGACGAGCGCTTCGAGGGCCTCGGGGACTTCGGGCCGGATCCGGCGGATGGGCACGGGGGGCTCGTACAGGTGGCGGTGCAGGACGCCGAGGGCCGTGGAACCGGCGAACGGCACGTTGCCGCTGAGGAGCTCGTGGAGCAGGACACCGAGCGCGTACAGGTCGGTGGACGGGCCGACCGCGCCGCCCATCGCCTGCTCGGGCGCCATGTAGGCCGGGCTGCCGATCTGCGAACCGGTCTGGGTGAGGCGGGTGGTGTCCGTGTCGAGGACGGAGGCGACGCCGAGGTCGAGGACGGTGAGGGACCCGTCCGGGCGGATCATCACGTTCCGCGGCTTGAGGTCGCGGTGCACGATCGGCACCGCGTGCACGGCGGCGAGCACCGCGCACAGCTGCGCGGCGACGCAGACCGCCCACTCCCACGGGTACGGGTCGTGCTCGGCGAGATGGTCGGCGAGGTCGGCGCCCTCCACGTACTGCATCACGAGGTAGAGGTCGTCGCCGTCACTGCCCGCGTCGTGCACGGTCACCAGGCCGGGGTGGTCGACGTGCGCCGTCACCCGGCACTCCCGGACGAAGCGGCGCCGCAGCTCCTCCGCCGCCGTGGCGGGGCCGGTCATCGTCGCCGGCCGGAGCAGCTTCACCGCGACCCGGCGGTCGAGCCGCCCGTCGTAGGCCGTCCAGACCTGCCCCATCCCGCCCTGCCCGATGACGGTGGCGAGCTCGTAACGCCCACCGATGACACGCCCGTTCACCTGCGGTCTTCACCTTCCGGAGCGTTCTTGCGGAGCAGGTCGCTCAACTCGTCGAGCTCGGCGCGGACCTGCTCGATCCGGGGGGCGACGGGCGGCTGGGGCACCTGGACCGGCGGCTCCGGGGGCGGCGCGCTGGTGTACGGGTTGGGCGGACCGAGCGGACTCGGCACCGTGACGGCCGCGCCGTCGGCGCCGTAGGGGTGGCCGAGCGGCCGGTACGGCGGGGGCGCCTGCTCCAGGGCGACACGGCGGCGCTCGAAGTGGCGGATCTCCGCGACCAGGTAGTACGTGACCGAACCGGCCGCGAGGACCGTGATCGTGCCGATCCCGACGAAGGCCTCCAGGGTGCTGCCCTCCTCGTCGCCGGTCACCGCGGCGTACGCGAAGAGGGCGGAGCCCGCCAGGAACGCCAGGCCGCACAGCACCCAGTCCAGCGTCCGGCGGGTCACGATCGCGAGCCGCAGCAGCGGGGCCCACGCCAGGAATCCGCAGCTGAGCAGCGGGAGCGCGCTGAAGAGCACGCGCAGCGCGATCAGGCCGCCGGAGGCGGGGCTCTGCGGCGGCTGCGGGGCCTGCGGGTGGCCGTACATCTCGGCTGCTCCTGCTCGGACGGATCGGTGTGCGGAGACGAGCGTATACACCGACGCGGACAACGGTTCCGGGATACCCGGAACCGTTGTCGAAGTGAGCGGGAAGCGGCCCCGGCGGGGTCAGGGCGCGACCGTGCCGTCCGCCAGGCCGTCGTACAGACCCTGCACGAGCTGGTCCCCGAGCCGGGACGTCTGCCGCAGCGCCTCCTCGAACTCGGCGAGGGCCCGGAACCGCGCCCCGAACCGGCGCTGTTCGGCCAGGGGCAGCCGCGGCAGCTGGAGTCGGCGGACGTCGAGCCGGGTCGCGGTGGAGGCGTAGCTGCTGGCCTGCCGGTTGTTGGCGGTGGCACGCAGGAAGCCGGCCAGGAACCAGGGGTCGAGCGCGGCCGGGTCGGGGCGCAGCAGCTGGAGGTTGCGGCCGAGTGCGGCGCCCTCCGCCGAGGCGTCGACGACCCGGACGGCCGCGCCGCCGCCCAGGACGGGGACGACGACGTCGCCGGCGGCGAGCAGCACGGGCTCCTCGGGCGGGCCGTCGGGCAGCGTGCCCGACGGCGGCTGGGCGGCCAGCACGTCGTGGTCGGTGAGGACGGCGACCGGGGACGCGGCGGGCGTCGTGCCCGTGCCGCCCGCGCGCAGGACCAGGGCTCCGGCCCTGGCCAGTTCGCCGACGGTGGTCGTGGGGCGGCCGACCGGTCCGGCACCGGCGTCGGTGGGGTCGGTCACGGGCGGCGGTGTCAGCTCACAGGTCCGGCGCAGGGTCTCCGTCAGGCTCTCGCGCACCCCGGCCAGCTGGGCCGCTCCCTCGGCGGCGGCCGGGGGCGGCAGACGGCGGGCGGGCGCGAGGTCGACGTCGTCGTCGAGGAGCTCGATGACGGGGACGGAACGGCTCACGCCCGGCGTCGCCGCGACGCCGCCGTCCCGGTCGAAGGGCCCCCACGCGTCGAGCACGGCGGTGTGGACGGCCGGCCAGTCGATCCGGTCGCGGGCGTCCCGCGCCGGGCCCGCGTGCTCGGACGCGGTGTCGACGAGGAGGAGTTCGGCGGGGGGCCGCTCGCCGGGGGCGGGGCGGCGCAGCACCCAGAGGTGCAGCGGGATGCCGTACGGCGGCGCGGCGCCGGGCGGGAGGGCGACGACCGCGCGCAGGGCGCCCCGGCGGAGCAGGTCGGCGCGGATCCGGCGGCCCGAGCGGCGGGAGGCGGCGGCGGGCGGCATGAGGAGGACGGCGGTGCCGCCGGGGCGGAGGCGGGCCAGGGCGTGCTGGACCCAGGCGAGTTCGGACTCGGTGCGGGCCGGGAAGCCGTACTCCCAGCGCGGGTCGTAGGCCAGTTCGTCGTGGCCCCAGTTGCGTTCGTTGAACGGCGGGTGGCAGAGGACGGCGTCCGCGGCGAGCGACGGGAAGGCGTCGGCGCGCAGGCTGTCGCCGGACCGGACGCGGATGTCGGCGTCGGTGGCGAGCGCCAGGCGCAGGGCGGTGAGCGCGGCGAGGTCGGGGTCGGCGTCCTGGCCGCAGAACGCGCCGGGCCGCTCGACCGCGGTGAGCAGGCTGCCGGTGCCCGACGCGGGGTCGAGGACGGTGAGCGGGGCGCCGTCGCCGCCGCCCGTGGCGAGCGCCGCCATGAGGGCGGCGGGGCCGGGCGGGGTCAGGGTGTACTGCCGCGGGTTGGCGTCGAGGTGACGGCCGAGCAGGAACTCGAACGCCGCGCGGACCCCGGTCTCGGCCGCCAGCTCGGCCGCCCCGCGCAGGAGGGGGACGGAGGCGGCGAGCGCGGTGCTGGTGGGGGTGAGGACGGGCCGGCCGTGGCCGAGGCGCTCGCCGAGCGTCTCCTCCAGGGCGACGGGCAGCACCTCGACGAGCCGCTCGTCGGGCAGCTCGGCCAGCGCGGGCCAGGCCGCGGACCGCTCCCGTACGAGGAGGAGGGCGCAGCCCGCGTGGACGAGGGCGGTGACGGCGCCCGCCGGATGGCCGGCGACCTGCTGCCAGACCCGCTCGCGGAGCGGGACCTCGGCCAGCTTGCCCTGGTCGCGGAGCCACTGCTCGATCTCGGCGAGGGCGAAGGAGGGGCTCGCCTCCGTGCCGCCGACGGGCTTGGGGAAGTCGGCGTGGCGGCGGCGCCAGTTGCTGACGGCGGCCCGGCCGACGCCCGCGAGCCGGGCGATCCCGGCGGCGGTCACCTCGGCCCCGCCCACCTCCTCGGTGCCCGTGTCCCCGCTGTCTCCGCCGCCTACGTCCGCTGCGCGCTCCGGCACGTGACCCATCTCCCTGGTTCGCCGCTTGCTCGTCCTGCTCGTCCTCGTGTGACACCAATCCTACTGACGAACGTCCGCCGCACCACTTCACAGTGTGAGTCGATCCGTTTTTCGTGAACCGTGTTGACTCGGTTCACAGGCTCTGCTGTGATTGACCCATCGCGCCAGACATCTTCACCGTCCGGGAGGACACACCCATGTCGTACGACACCCAGGTCCCGCCTGCCGCCCCGCAGGTCATGCGCAACGGGCTCGGCACCGCGGCCCTGATCCTCGGCATCATCGGCACGCTCTCCGGCCTCATCCCGCTCTTCTTCTGGCTGGCCGGCATCCTCGGCCTGATCGCCCTGATCCTGGGCCTCGTCGCCAGGGGCCGCGTGAAGCGCCGCGAGGCGAACAACAAGGGAGTGGCCCTCACCGGCGCGATCCTGGGCCTCGCGGCCCTGGTCCTCTCGGTCGTCGGCGCGGTCATCACGTTCACGGCCGTCAGCGACGCGGTCGACGAGCTCGACAAGGCGGTCAAGGACGCGGCCCCGAAGGACCCGAGCGCCAGCCCGAAGGGCAAGGCCCCGGCCGACTCCGCCTCCAAGGCCCCCGCGGGCGACGCCGGCAAGAAGAACAAGGGCGCGGGCCTCGCCGACGGCGACACCTCGGTCTACGACGACGACGTCAAGGTCACGGTCTCGGACCCGAAGCCGTACACCCCGGGCGAGTACGCGGTCGGCCACACCAAGGGCAACACGGCCTACCAGGTCACCGTCGTCATCGAGAACGGCGGCAAGGAGAAGTTCGACACCGCCCTCGTGTCCCTGAGCGCCACCGCCGGCACCGACGGCGTCGCCTCCGAGCAGATCTTCGACGACAAGGTCGGCGCGGGCTTCGAAGGCACGATCATGCCCGGCAAGAAGGCCACCATCACCGTCGCCTTCGACGCCCCCAAGGCCGCCAAGAACCTCACCGTCGAGGTCAACCCCGGCTTCACCTACGACGCCTCGCAGTGGGAGCTGAAGATCGGCTGACCCCGCACCACCGAGCACGCCCCCCGGCACCGCTCAGCACCACCAGGCACCGCCCAGCGCCACCCAGCACCACCAAGGACCGGGGGCCCTCAGGGGCCCCCACCGCCCGTACGACCCCTCTCGGAGACACCCCCATGCGCGCCCTCACCCGCCCCCGGACCCACCGCACGACCCGCACGGCCAGGACGACCCCCACCACCCGGACGACCCGCACCGCCGTCGCCGTCCTCCTGTGCGCCGCCGCCGCGGCCGGCGCCGCGGCCTGCGGCCCGTCGGCGGACGAGGCGAAGGCTAAGCCGGCGGGACCCTTCGGGGAACTGACGGGGTCGCAGATCGTCGACAAGGCGTTCGCGGCGACGAAGACGGCGAAGTCGCTGACCGTCGACGTCGACGTCCGGTCCCCCGTCGAGCCGATGAAGGCCTACCTGTCGCTCGACACCGGCGGGAAGTGCGCCGGCACGCTGACCATGGGCGCGGCGAACACGGCCGAGCTGATCAAGGTCGACGACAAGAACGTCTACCTGCGCTTCGACGAGGCCTTCCTCCGCGAGCAGGTCAAGGAGGACGGCCCGGAGGCGCAGGACGCCATGGTCAAGGAGCTCAAGGGCCGCTGGCTGAAGTCGTCCGCGAGCGAGGCCGACTCCGACGGCATGCTGGCGCTGTGCGACCTCGACGAGCTGCTCGACGGGTTCGAGCAGGGCGCGACCGGCATCGAGAAGGGCGAGGAGACCACCGTCGACGGGCAGTCGGCGCTGGCGCTGACGGAGCCGGGCGACGCCGGCGAGACGAGCACGGTCTACGTGGCCACCGAGGGCACGCCGTACATCCTGAAGATCGTCACGAAGGGCGGCGAGGAGCCCGGGACGATCGCCTTCTCCCACTACGGGAAGCCGGTCGCGGCGAAGGCCCCGGCGGCGAAGGACGTCGTCGTCGCCGACTGAGCCGCGAGGAACGCGTCACG
>NZ_JBHJQI010000209.1:0-9925 GCF_042262805.1 Streptomyces sp. NPDC056361 | reverse complement strand
GCGGACGTCCTCGCGCGAGGTCCGTGGATCAGGCCCCCGGCGGCAGGTTCTTGGCCCGCGAGCGCACCATGAACGCCGTGACCACCTCCACCGCGCCGACGGCGATGAGCCAGATGCCGCCGAGGAGCGTGAGGACCGCGACCGACTCCAGCGGCGACACGATCAGCACCACCCCGGCCAGCGCGCTGACGATGCCGAGGAAGACCTGCCAGCCGCGCGCCGGCATCTCCGGGTCGGAGGCCGCCGCCACGGTCTGGGTGATGCCCCGGAAGAGCCAGCCGATCCCGATCCACAGGGCGAGCAGCACGGCCGACTGCGTCGCGCCCTTGAAGCAGAACAGGCCCAGCAGGATCGAGAGCGCGCCACTGATGAACGCCATGACCCGCAGCGCGGTGGACGCGTGCGTCCCGAAGGCGGCCACCAGCTGCATCACACCGCTGAACAGCAGGTACAGACCGAACAGCACACCCGCCACGAAGAGGGAGGCGTCCGGCCACGCCAGGACCATGACGCCGAGGACCGCCGCGGCGAGCCCGGCGATCAGCAGCGCCTGCCACGCGATCCCGGCGAGCAGGGCGAGGGGCCCGGGCGGCACGTCCTGATGCGGGGGTCGGTCATGAGTCTCTGTCATGGGACGGCACCGGTCCTTTCGTCGAGGACGGGAGAGGGGGGTGGGGAGGAGCGGAAGGGGGCGGGGGAAGAGGAAAGGGGAAAGGGGAAAGGAGGGGGCGGGGTGCGCCGGTCGCGGATCCAGCTTCAGCGCGCCGACGCGTAGGAGTTCAGGAACAGCGCCTCGGCGAGCGCCATGTGCTCGATCTCCGAAGGATCCACGCTCTCGTTCGGCGCGTGGATGAGGCAGCCCGGCTCCTCCACGCCGATGAGCGCGATCTCCGCGTCGGGGAAGTACTCGGCCAGCACGTTGCACAGCGGGATCGACCCGCCCTGCCCGGACTGGACCATGTCCTTCCCGTACGCCTCGCGGAGCGCCGACCCGAGGGCCCGGTAGGCGGGACCGTCGGTGCGCGCGCGGAACGGCTGCCCGGCGCTCTCCGGCTCCACCTCCACCCGGGCGCCCCAGGGCGCGGCCGCGGTCAGATGGTCGGTGAGGGCGCGACGGGCGTCGTCGGCGTCGATCCCCGGCGGCACCCGCAGGCTGACCCGGGCCCGCACCTTCGCCTGCACGGCCGCCGAAGAGCCCACCACCGGCGGGCAGTCGATGCCCAGCACGGTCACGGCGGGCCGCGCCCACAGCTCGTCGGCGACCGAGCCCGTACCGACGAGCGAGACGCCGTCGAGGACGCCCACGTCGGTGCGGAACTGCTCGGGCGGATAGTCCACGCCCTCCCAGACGCCGTCGCCGGACAGCCCCTTGACCGCCGTGTTGCCGTGCTCGTCGCGCAGGCTGTCGAGGATCCGGACGAGCGCGGCGAGCGCGTCCGGCGCCGGTCCGCCGAACATGCCGGAGTGCATCTCGCCCTTGAGCGTGGAGACGGTGACGACGACGTTGGTGAGCCCGCGGAGCGAGGTGGTCGTGGTGGGCAGGCCCAGGGCGAAGTTGCCCGTGTCGCAGATCAGCAGGGTGTCGGCGGCGAAGAGTTCGGGCTGGAGCGGCACCAGCTGCTCCAGGCCGCCCGTGCCCTGCTCCTCCGAGCCCTCCGCCACGAACTTGATGTTCACCGGGAACCCCCGGCCCTCCGGGCCGCCGAGCGCCCGCAGTGCCGTCAGGTGCATGGCGATGTTGCCCTTGCAGTCGGCCGAGCCCCGCCCGTACCAGCGCCCGTCGCGCTCGGTCAGCTCGAACGGAGGCGTCCGCCAGGCGTCGTCGTCCAGTGGCGGCTGCACGTCGTAGTGGCAGTACAGCAGGACCGTGGGCGCCCCCTCGGGGCCCGGGGCGTGGCCGACCACCGCGTCCGTGCCGTCCGGGGTCGTCACCCGCCGCATGTCGCGCAGGCCGGCCTCGGTGAAGGCCCGTACGAGGAAGTCGGCGGTCTTGGCGCACTCCTCGGGCGGGAACTGGCGCGGGTCGGCGACCGAGCGCATCGACACCAGCTCCGTCAGGTCCTCCTTCGCCCGCGGCATCAGCGCCCGGACCTTCTCCCGCAGGGCTGCGGTCCCGGTGGCCTCGGTGGTCATGCGTACCCACTTCCCTCAGGGGTCGAAAGTCCACTCAGTCAAGCAACAGTGGACAAACGGCGCAAAAGATGACTCAAGTGGACTATTCGGGTAGTGGTTCGAAGGGCGCCGCGGAGCGAGCGGGACGAGAGTGGACGCGTACGCCTCCGCCTCCCGCACCTGGAGAACCTCATGGCCCACCTCAACCGACGCGACCTCGGGCTGCTCGTGCTGAGGGTCGGCACCGGCGCCGTCCTCGCTGCGCACGGCACCCAGAAGCTCCTCGGCTGGTTCGGCGGCAGCGGCCTCGAAGGCACCACCAAGGCGATGGAGGCCATGGGCTTCAACCCGGGCCGCGAGAGCGCCATCGCCGCGGGTCTCGGCGAGGCGGGCGGCGGCGCCCTGCTCGCCCTCGGCCTCGCCACCCCCGCCGCCGGCGCCGCCGCGGCCGGTGCCATGGCGGGAGCCGTCGCCGTCCACGCCCCCGCGGGCTTCTTCGCCGCGGCCGGCGGCTACGAGTACCCGGCGTTCCTCGGCTTCACCGCCGCCGCGATCGGCATCACCGGCGCCGGCCGCTACTCCCTCGACCACGCCACCGGGCACGTCCTCGACCGCCCCTGGGTGGTCGCCACCGCCTTCATCGGCACCGCCCTCGCCGCCGCCGCGGTCGTCGGCCGCCGCGCCGCGGAACAGGCCGACGACGAAGCCGACCCGGAAGCCGACCCGGAGCCGGACCCGGCCTAGGGCCTGTCGTCACCTTCCCGTCGTAGCCCGCAGGGCAGGGCTCTGCTTCCGGACGGGCCCTGAGGCGAGAAGCCGGGGGACCCGCACGCGACCACCGCGCGGGAGCGTTAGGCTCGCCGCAGAGGAAGGGACGGGCGCCGCGCATGAAGATCGATCTGACGGACACGGACTCCAGCAGGATCAACAAGGCGATCCTGCAGGGTCGCAGGGCCGTCGGCACCCCCGCCGTCGGCGCCGTGCTCACCCTCGTCGTCGTCACCGACGAGGAGAACGCCTACGACTCGGTCAAGGCGGCCAACGAGGCCTCGCGAGAGCACCCCTCCCGCACGCTCGTCGTCATCAAGCGCCACGCCCGCGCGCCCCGCGGGCGGCAGGAGACCCGGCTCGACGCAGAGGTCCGGCTCGGCACCGACGCGGGTTCGGGCGAGACGGTCCTGCTCCGGCTGCACGGCGAACTCGGCGCCCGCGCCGACTCCGTGGTCCTGCCGCTGCTCCTGCCGGACGCCCCGATCGTCGTCTGGTGGCCCGTCGACGCCCCCGACGTCCCCTCCCTCGACCCCCTGGGATCACTCGCCCAGCGCCGCATCACCGACATGTACGCGGTCGAGGACCCCCTCGCCGCCCTCGAAGCCCGCGCCGCCTCCTACGCCCCCGGCGACACGGACCTCGCCTGGACCCGGCTCACCCCGTGGCGCTCGATGCTGGCCGCCGCCCTCGACCAGGCGCCGCTCGCCACCGTGACGTCGGCCGCCGTCGAGAGCGAGGCGGAGAACCCCAGCGCCGAACTCCTCGCCCGCTGGTTCGAGGTCCGCCTCGGCGTCCCCGTCGACCGGGTCGTCACCGACGGCCCCGTCGTCACCGCCGTACGCATGGACACCGCCGACGGAGAGATCCGCATCGACCGGCCCGAGGGCCCGGTGGCCCGGCTCGCGATCCCCGGCCAGCCCAGCCGCGTCCTCGCCCTCAAGGTCCGCACCACCGCCGAACTCATCGCCGAGGAACTCCGCCGCCTCGACCCCGACGAGGCCTACGCGGCCGCCCTGCGCGGCCGCGCCTGACGGGCCCGCTGCGACCCGGCTGCGACCCGGCTGCGCCTATCCGCGCAGCCGTTCCGTCAGCCAGCGCAGCTGCGCCGCCTGCTGGAAGGGGCCGCCGCCCTCGTGGTCGTTGAAGTCGTAGACCTCGATGGCCTTGTCCTGCTCCGCGTACGCGTTGAACGCGGCGAACACGGTGGACGGCGGGCACGTCTGGTCCTCGAGGGCCGTCGAGAACAGGGCGGGGGCCGTGGCGCGGGCCGCGAAGTGGACCCCGTCGAAGTACGCCAGCGTGTCCCGCACCTGCCGCACCCGACCGCGGTGGGTCTTGAGGTAGTTGCCGATCTCGCGGTACGGGGTGCGGTCCGTGACGGTGATCGCCCGCGGGAAGTCGCACAGGAACGGCACGTCGGGCGCCACCGCCACCAGACCGCGGACCAGACCCGCCACGGCGAGGGTGATCCCGCCGCCCTGGCTTCCCCCCGTCACCGCCGTCCGCCCCGCGTCCACCAGGGGGTGCGAGCGCGCCGCCTCCACGGCGCGGACGGCGTCCGTGAAGAGCCGCCGGTAGTAGTAGGTGTACGGGTCCTCGACGCCCTTCGTCATGAAACCGGGGAACGACGGCGCGCTGCCGACCGGGTCGGCCGTGTCGCCACCGGCCCAGGCGCTGCCCTGACCGCGCGTGTCCATCACGAAGTGCGCGAACCCGGCCGACGCCCACAGCAGGTGCGTGTGCGGCAGGCCGCGCCCACCGCCGTACCCGAGGAACTCCACCACGACCGGCAGCGGTTCGGTGGTCCCCGCGGGCACGACGAACCAGCCCTTGACCGGCTGCCCGCCGAAGCCGTTGAACGTGACGTCGAAGGTCTCGACCGTGGCCAGCCCCGTGACGACCGGCTCGAAGCGCGCCTCCAGGTCGTGCGCGCGCGCTTCGTCGAGGGTCTTCGCCCAGAAGACGTCGAAGTCCCCCGGCTCCACGGACGTGCTGCGGTGGGTGCGGAGTTGATCGAGGGGCAGGTCGAACTGCGTCATGTGAACCGCCTGGTGAGTAAGGGTCGTGTTCGGGATCTCGACCGGTCACCACCGGCCCTGCCCACCCTAGCCGCGGACCCCCCTGATTCATATACGTGAATCACGCCCCGCCCGGCTCCGTCCGCTCCACCGGACCTCGTACGCGCCCGGCGCCCCGACTCGGGTGCGTCCCACCGCGTCCCGCACGGCCTCGTGCGACCCGTCCGGACGCGTCCGGACAGACACTCCGCGCCGTCGGCGTCACGAGAACACCGCCGGGACCGTTCGCGTGACATCCTCGGACGAACCGCCCACACCGCACACGGTCGTGGGCCCTTGTCGTCCTGCGCGGAGGGACTCCATGCTCATCAGCCACGCCGTGGGGACGGACGTCCTCCACGTGACCCTCCACCACGACCTGGACGTCACCAACCGGGCCGCCGCGGCCCTCCAGATCCAGGCGCTCGTCCAAGCGCACCGCCCCGCGCGGGTCGTCATCGAACTCCCGGCCGCCGACCCGACCCCCGCCACCCTCAGCGCCCTCGCCCGCGCCCACCGCATGTGCGCGAGCCTCGGCATCACCCTCTCCCTGGGCGGCGCCAGCCCCCGCACCCACCGCCTCCTGGACGCGAACAGCGCCTGAGCCCCGGAGCGGGACGCGCGTGTTCCCGGAGCGCGCGCCGACCACCAGCGGTCGGCGCGTGCGCCGGGCCGGACGCAGGTCAGCCCGCCGAACCCAGCACGATCCGGGCCGTGGCGTCGAGGAGTTCCCTGTCGGCGGGGCGGCCCAGGACGAGGACCCGGTAGTAGACCGGGCCGAGCAGCAGATCGGCGAGCCGGTCGACGGCGGCCGGGTCCTGCGCCCGACCCGTATGGCGTTCGAGCAGGGCGCCGAGTCCGGCCACGTCCCGCTCGCGCTGTTCGAGCAGGAAGCCCTCGCGCAGTGCGGCGGCGGCGTCCTTGTCGAGTTGGGCGTGGCCGAGCAGCGCCTGGAGCACCTGCCCGGCCGGCTCCTGGAAGAAGTCGGCGACGCGGTGCAGGTGGGCGGTGAGGTCCTCGGCGGCCGTGCCGGCCGGCACGGCCCACGCCAGTGCCTCGCGGGCGTCGTCGGTGAGGGCGTCGAGCAGGATGTCGACCTTGGACTTCCACCACCGGTAGATCGTCTGCTTGGCGACACCGGCCCGCGCCGCGATGCCCTCGATCGTCGTCGCCGTGAACCCCTGCTCCACCAGCAGGTCGTCCGCCGCGTTCAGCACCGCGAGGCGGATGCTCTCACTGCGCCGGGGGCCCGTCCGGCTGACGACTGCGGACGGGGAGCGTCCGCCCTCGGATCCGGTCCGTCCGTCGGTCTTCCCTGCGGCACTGATGGTCGCTCACTCCTCGGTTCGTGCACCTCCCGCGATTCTGGCACGCCACCGCCCGCCGCCACCGGCCCGCTCACGGGCGCACACCGTACGTCGCGCGCGTACGTGCACGCGCACGGGGGCGGACCAGACTCAGCAGCACGACCAGGGCGAGCAGCGCGACCACGGCGCTGAAGGCCGCTCCGGCCGGACGCAGACCCGTCGCCCGGATCAGCACGCCGACACCGATCGCGGGGACGGCGAGCATCGCGTAGAGGACGGCGAAGAAGGTCGACACCACGGCGCCACGCTGCTCCGGGGCACTACGCGTGGCGATGCTCCCGACGCCGTGCCCGAGGGCGACGCCGGTCGCCAGCCCGTTCG
Organism: Streptomyces sp. NPDC056361; assembly: GCF_042262805.1. Classification (NCBI taxonomy): domain Bacteria; kingdom Bacillati; phylum Actinomycetota; class Actinomycetes; order Kitasatosporales; family Streptomycetaceae; genus Streptomyces; species Streptomyces sp. NPDC056361. The sequence goes on along the minus strand of NZ_JBHJQI010000209.1, from coordinate 3,297 downwards.
CGGCCGCGCCGATCAGCAGCGGGACCAGGCTCTCGGTCGCCATGGCCGTGGCGATCAGCGCCGCGGCGACGATCAGCCCCAGGCACGCCGCGGGCAGGGCGACCTCGGCCCGGAACCGACGCACCGCCAGCTGCCCCAGCGCGGTGCAGGCGAAGGCGACGAAGACGACGAACCCCGCGAGCGCGTGGCCGGACTCGTGGAGCACCCTCCCCAGGAACAGTCCCGCCACCGCGGTCAGCACACCCAGCACCGCGAACCCCGCCCCGGCCGCCATGGCCGCACGCAGGAAGTCCGACCGCATCTCCGACGGGACGCGCAGCCGCTGGAACCGGAGCGTCACGGCGGACCGCCGCGCCACCGTCTCGGGCGTCACCACCACACCGACGAGCCCGACCACCGACAGCACCACCATCACGATCCACGGGGTCCGCAGCGGATCCGGCGCGACATCGGCCAATATCCCCGCCATCAACGTCCCGCAGGCCAACCCGCCCATGTTCGCCCCCAGCGCCACCATCGGCGCCGCGACCCTCCCACCCGACGGCATCAGCTCGGTGAGCGCCGCCGTCCCCGCCCCCGTCACGAGCGCCGCCGAGAACCCCGACACCACCCGAGCCACCAGCAGCACCCCCACCTGCTCCGCCCCCAGGAAGACCCCCGCCGCCCCCGCCGCGAGCAACGTCGCCACCACCAGCACCGGCCGCCGCCCCACCTGGTCCGACAACCGCCCGAACACCAGCAACCCCGCGACCACCCCCATCGCATACACGGCAAAGATCACCGTCACCGTCATCGGCGAAAACCCGAACCGCTCCCCGTACAACGGATACAGCGGCGTCGGCACCGTCGTCCCCGCCATCACCACCCAGAACGCGAACGCCACGGCCCCCGCCCCGAACCGCCCTCTCCCCGCCCGGCTCCCCGCACCCACCCGAGCGCGGTCCTTCTTGTACGGCATGAAGCCAACCCTTCGACGAGATGCGTGGAGTCGTCGACGCGACGCGCACGTCAATGAATAGACGAGGCGTTGCGTCTAGTCTAGAGATTAGACTAGACGTTGCGTCCATTCAACGGCCCGCACCCGCGCCCCACCCGCCACCTCTTGCCGGACCTATCGAATATCGATAGATTCCCATCGCAACTCGATGGAAGGCTGGGTCATGGGAAAGCTGACAGTGCGCGCGCTGCGTGCCGTGCTCGCGGTGGTGCTCGCCGGCACGGTGGGGGTCCAGGTGTTGATGGTGTGGGCGTTGGCGACGGATCCGGAGGACGGGTCGCTGCCGCTGACGCCGCTTCGGGTGGCCACGATGCTGGGCATGGGGGCGGCGCAGGTCGCGGTGGTGTGCGTGTGGCGGCTGGTGACGATGGTTCGGCGAGGGACGGTGTTCTCGCACGCCGCGTTCCGATACGTGGACGGGGTGATCGGCTCGATCGTGGCAGCCGCTCTCGTGTGGTTCGCGGTGACGGCGATCAACGCGCCGGGGCAGCGCGAGGATCCGGGCGTGACGGTGATCATGGCCGGGGTGGGAGTGGCGATCCTGGGCGTCGCGCTGATCGTGCTCGTACTGCGGATGCTGCTGGCCCAGGCCGTCGCGCGTGACGTCGAAGCGTCGCGGATGCGGGCCGAGTTGGACGAGGTGATCTGATGCCGATCGCCGTCGACATCGATGTGATGCTGGCCCGGCGGAAGATGTCCGTCGGGGAGCTCGCCGACCGGGTCGGGATCACGCCCGCCAATCTGGCGGTGCTGAAGAACGGCCGCGCGAAGGCGGTGCGCTTCGCGACGCTCGCCGCCCTCTGCGAGGTGCTCGAATGCCAGCCGGGCGACCTGCTGCGCTGGGAGGCCGAGGATCTGGCGGAGGCCGGGGGTGGGGGCGTGGGCGAGGCAGTGCCCGAGGCCGAGGCCGAGGCTGCGGCAGAGGCGTGAGGTGCCCCCGTGTGGGGCGGTCCGGGCCGTGATCGGCGTGAGGTAGCTCCTCGACGACCTCCCGCCGAAGGAGGCCGCGCGGCGCCCGCGCCCACACCGTCACCCTCTTCGAGGAGCCGCTCGACCTCGCCCGCCGGCGCGTTGCCCGGGTCGGCGGTGTCGCAGGTCGCGTGACCGTCCAACTCCTCGACCACCGCGACGCTGGGGGCCGATACGACGCCGTCGTGAGCGTCGAGATGATCGAGGCAGGCCGTCAGCGTCGAGTTCCGGCCCGACTGCACGACCGGGGCGCGGCGCCGGCCGCGCCGGTGCGTGCGGCCACCGAGGCGGGGAGTCGCACCTTTCGGAACGACCCGGAGCCGTACGCGCGGAAGGAGACGCCATGTCCCTGAAGTCCGGATCCCGGCGGATCCCGGCGGACGTCACCGGGTGGCGACGGCGCGGCCGGGTTCCGGCTGCTGCCGGTGCGCCGCGCGAAGGCCGTGCGCAAGGACCGGCGGATCGACGACTTCGACCGCGAGCCGAGCAAGCGGGGCAGGGGTGATGCGCCCCGGGCCGGCCACTGGCTCGCGGACTCCGGTCCCAGGCCCGACTTCGTGCTCTGCTCCCCGTCTTACAGGACCTGCAGGACCTGCAGGACCTGCAGGACCCGCAGGACCCGCCGGTCCTAGCGGACCTGGCGGCTCGCGGCCTCCGCGCTGGACGACCCGCCGCCCGTCGTCCACGACGGGCGCCTCTACAACACGCCGCCGAGCAAGCTGGTCTCCGTACTGGCGGAGCGGGGACCGGGCCTTCGCGCCGTGGTTCTCGCCGGACACAACCCGGGGATCCACGAGCCGACCGCCGGCCTGTGCGGGAGCGGCCCTCCGGACCTGCTGGAGCGGGTGTAGGCGGGCTTCCCGACCTCGGGAGTGGTGGTGATCGAGGTGTCCGGCGGCTGGACGCGACTATCCCCCGGTAGTGGAAGGGTGATCGCCTGCTGGTCACCGGCCGACTGATCCCGCCGGCCCGGACGGAGGGCTCGGCAGGTTCCGCCGGTGGGTGGGCAGTGCCGTGGCGGGCGGCAGCCCCGCACACGAGGAGGAGGGTGCGGAACCGCGGCGCCCTGGTCCGCGGTCCCGGTCCGGTGCGGCCCGGGTCGGTTCGTGCGGGCGCTCGTCGCCCTCACGGCCCTCACGGGCATGGTGGCGTTCGCCGTGGTCCTGGCCCGGCTGACGCGGGAGGCCTCGCCGGCCTCCGTGCCCCTCGCCCACAGCAACCTGACGCCCGGGCGCTCGATCGAGGCCTATCTCGGCCGGCCCGGTAGTTCTGGAGCGTTCGCGCATCACACGGCCCCGTGTCCTCTTGTTCTCCGGAGAACAAGAGGACAC
>NZ_JBHJQI010000208.1:0-10233 GCF_042262805.1 Streptomyces sp. NPDC056361 | reverse complement strand
GGGTGATCTTGGTCGAGAACCCATCTACCAGGAGCTTCGTCGTTGTGCAGAACCATCCAACACGCGGTCGCATCCGTCAGGTTGGAAGAGGCTCAATGAATCAGACACGCCCCGGCAAGCTGCGACGCTCGGATGCACACCGGTCAGCGGGAGGGACAATCCTCACCGGTCGAGCACCGGAGTGGCGGCCTCTGGCCACGGGTGGTGGGAGAAGGGGAACTGCAGCAACGACCGCGCCAAGGTGTTCAACTGCCTGTACGAGTGGTACACGGACAACACCTGCCGGCAACAGGCATGTTCGGAAACCAAGACACTCAAGCCTGGTGGCGGAAGCACTCAACACACAACGGCCCGCCGTGACTGCCGCGACACCCAACGCACGTCCTGGCGCAACCACGGGGACGTCGATGTGATCGGCGAGATCGACAGCGGAGAGAAACCGATGAACCAGGCCGAAATGGACTGCCGAGTGTACTGAGAGGCGCTGCCGGCTACCTCCAGGCACAGGCCGTTGAAGTCAATCTGCAGGGGAGAGCGACATGCCGGAGCAGGATGCCACCGCGCAGCCGGGCATCGCGCCCACCGCTCGTCCCACCGCAGGAACCATGTTCGCCGCACTCTACGGAGAGCTGATCCCACACGCGTGGCACGATCCCGCCTCGGAGCACGACGCGTACCAGTTGTTCCATCAGCGGTCGCTCGCAATGGGCTGGCTCGACGACCGGCCGGGTGCTGAGGAAGGGAACAGCCCTGGCAGGCGCGCATTCGCCGCGCCGGGGCTGTGGGCCATGAACGACGCGGGTTGGAGCCACCCCCTTGCCGCTCCGGGATCGAACCTGATCTCGTGGTTCCAGATCGAGGCGAGCGCGTTGGCCGACGACCGCCCGCTGCCCGTGCAGCCGTTTCTACGGTGCGCGCAGGACACGACAGAGCGGGTCGGCGCCGTGCGTCTCACCGCGGTCCAGGTCCTTCTGCCGGTGCAGGGCATCGACGTCTCGGCTCGCCCGCCGTACGCGATGGTGCCGTCCATGCGAACGCCGGACTGGTTCGGCGAGTGCGACCCGCGGGCGCGGGTCTCGGTGAAAGTCCGCATCGACGGCGGCCTCGACCCGTCAATCCCGGCGGTGGCACCGCGGCTCGCCCGCCTCATCGTCCCTCCGGACCAGAACGTATTCGCGGGCGAGCTCGACGAGCTCGTTCCCCCGGAAGACTTTCCGCCGCCGCCATTCGACGACCGCTTCTGGAACGGTCCGCCCTTGCACGGAATGACACTCTCCGGCGAGTTGGCGGAATGGTCCTGCGACGCGGTCGGCTGGCTTGCCGCGACCGTGGCCGACTCCGCCGCCTACACCGGCATCCGTACGCCCGTGCTGTTCACCGTCGCACGGGCCTGACCGTCCGGCGGGTCGCGCCGCCCAGCGGGACCACCTAGGATTTCCCGTCGATCATGTGGCACTCCGCCACCGCCGCGTCATTGAGCGTTTTCAGCGTTGCCTCTCCAGGTGAGGACGGCTTTGGTGATGACGCTCATGCGGTCGGGGCTGATGCGGGATCTGCAGAAGATCTGCCAGGACTTCAGCCGTGCCATGCCGCGTTCGACCGGTGCCCTCGCCGCGGCCAGGGCCCGGTTGACGGTGCGCTGGGTGAGAGTGAGTTCACCGCCCGGTGGCCGTTTGAGTCCGGCGGTGACCCAGGGGCCGGCGCCCTGGTAGGCGCGGTCGGCGAGGATCGGGACGCCCTGACGCTCGCAGATCCGGATGATGCGGCGGGTGCGGGCCGCTGTCAGGTCGTGGGTGCGGCCGGGCAGCGCGGGCGAGATCCACAGGACCTCACCAGTGGGGTCGGTGACGACCTGGACGTTCACGCCGTGCCGGCGGTGCTTGGCCGAGTAGTCCGCGCGACTGTCGCCGACGCGGTCGCACTCGGCGAGGGTCCCGTCCAGCAGGACGAACTCCGGATCATGCTCGCGCAGTGCCTTGAGCAGGCCCGGGGACTGTTCAGCGAGCAGGCCGGTCACGGCGGCGACATACGCGTGGACGGTGCCGACAGATATCCCGAAGCCGGACGCGATCCGGGCGAGGGTGTCGTGGCGGCGCAGGTACACCAGACCGACGAGCGCCCGCTGGTGCGGCGGGATTTTGTACCGCTGGCCACCCTCACGGGTGACGATGAGCATCGTGACCCACTCGACCAGTCCGTGCGGGAGGTCGAGTACGGCAGGATAGGGAACTGACAGGGCTTCTGTGTCGATGGGTTGAGACCTCGAACACCTCCACCAACGGCACGGGAGCTATGTCCGTTGCGGTCCTCACCTCGACCTGACCGGTATCACCTGATCAGTGGCCTCGTTGAAAACGCTCACGGTTCTCGCCGTGGCTGGCGTGTTGATCACACGGCCCGCCGAAGGAATCCGGCGGGCCGTCACGAAATTTCGAGGTTAGTCGAGCAGTGAATTACGCAGCCACTCTGGCTCAACCTCAGACAAGCGAAGGCGAGTATTTTCTGACAGGGGGTGCTTCAGCTCTCGGAGAGATGCGGAGAGGCACTCCAAGGTCTTGCTGTCTGAAAGCTCACACTCCATGAGGGCTCTTTCAATCGGCTTCGCCGCCTCCGAAACTTGGGCCGCGGCAAGCGACGTGGCAGCCATACAAAGGCGCGGGTTCCCTGTCGCAACGACCGCCAGGAGCGACGGAATACCGATAATGCTTCCCATGTAGAGCAGTGCCGAAGCTGTCATGAACTGCAAGCTCTCATCGTCAGTATCCTGGTGCAAGCGTTCGAGCGGAGCGATCGCGAGCGACCCAAACCGTCCCATGCGCTCGACGATCAGGTGCGGAGCCTCTTGCTCCAACTCAAGCGCTTTAACTACGTGCTCAACAATGTCCGAGGAGCAGACCGAGAGGTCCTCGACCGCCCTGACACGGGACTCGAGGTCCGATGACTCAAGGCCGTCTAGTGCCCTCTTGAGTTGCATCAACAATTCCATCTACCGAACCTCGTGACTGTGTAGGTGTGACCTTCGAGAATAGTTCGTCTGCAGGGCGGTTCATTGTTGGTCAGCCCCGGCGGGCACCCAGGACGATCTGGTCGATGACGGCAGCGGCCCGCTCCGGGTCTTCCTTCAGTCACCTGCCGAGGCGGTCCTGGACGGTCTATCCGACACGTTCGCGCACTTCGGAGTTGCCCAGCACGCCGCGTGTGGAGCCCTCGAACTCGGGACGGTCCAGCTTCACCGACACGACCGCCGTCAGGCCCGCGTCGAGCACCTCTACGCGATCGCCGACGGCGAGGTCATACCGGAGGATGGCGAGCCCGAAGCCATCTTCTGCCTGGACGAGTTCGAGCCGTTCAACCTGCAACCCCACCCCGGCCGGCAGTGGGCCGAACGCAGCGGAAGGCACAAGGGCCCCGATCGCGAGCCCCGGCCACGGCGGCGGGCGACCTACACCCGACCGCACGGGGTCCGGCACCTGTTCGCCGCCTACGACCTCGCCAAGGACCAGCTCTACGGGCACATCAAGAAGACCAAGAACCGCTCCAAGTTCCTGGAGTTCTGCCGCTACCTGCGCTGACTCCATCCGACGGACGTGCGCATCGCAATCGTCTGTGACAACTACTCACCGCACCTGACGACGAAGCGTTGTCAGCGGGTCGGGACCTGGGCCGCGGAGAACAACGTCGAGATCGCTTACACCCCGACCAATAGCTTCTGGCTCAACCAGATCGAGGCCCAATTCACCGCCCTGCGCTACTTCGCCCTCGACGGCACCGACCACGCCAGCCACAAAGAGTAGGGCAGCATGATCCGCCGCTACATCATCTGGCGGAACAAGCATGCTGCCGACGAACGGCTACACAAGGTCGTCACCAGGGCGAACGTTGCCTGATGGGCACCAGGCGTCCGTGCGACGCGCCCCGTCAAGGCCGACTCACGCCCATCCCCGGTGCGGGCGCGTCCTGCGTTCGGGCCGCGGCGCGGAAGACGTACGCCGTCATCGGGGCGGTGACCGGCCCCGGACCCAGCAGGGCTGTCATCCCCTCGATGACGGTGGCCCGGACAGCCGGTCCGTCGTCACGCTCCTCAACGGCCGCGCGCACCGGTGTCCCAGTGAGATACCCGGTGGCAAGGTCGGCGGTCGACGCGGCCCGGCCCTGAAGCATCAGCTCCTGCTCGTCCTCGACAGTGAGCCCGGCGGCCGCCAGATCAGCGGCCACGACAGCGGGGTCGACATAGCCGTGCGGAACCGTCTGGAAGAACTGTGGCGGGTCGACCGGAAAGGCCCGCTCCAGCCCGGCCTGCAGCGCGACTTCGAAGGCGTGCGTCCCGAGTGGGCCCCAGGTGTTGAACAGGAACCGGCCGCCCGGGGCCAACACCCGGTGGACCTCGGTGAAGGCCTCGATACGGTCGGGAAAGAACATCACGCCGAACTGGCAGACCACCAGGTCGAAGCCTCCGTCCGGGAACGGCAGCCGTTGCGCGTCGGCCTGCCGCCACACCGCGCCCGGGGCCTGGGTCGACCCGAAAGCGACCATGGTCTCATTCAGGTCGGTGGCCGTCACCTCGGCCGAGGGTGCTGCTGCGAGCAAGTCCGTTGTCAACACGCCGGTCCCCGCAGCCAGTTCGAGGACTCGACCAGGGTGGAGTGCCGCCGCCCGGGCGCTCAGGTCCTCGGCGAAGGGCCGGAAGACCACCGGCACGAGGTACTGCTCATAGGCCGCCGGCATGGATTCGGACCACCGCCCGTCGGCATTGATTCCTGTCACCCTCATGACGGTAGCGCCGCGTCAGGAAACCTCTTCCTTGCCGCGCCGCCATGCACCCTGGAGCCAAGGGCTGTCCCGCAAAGATCCCTCATAGCTCCGGGAACGGCAGGGTGTCGTCCATCACCTGCAACAACTTCCGAGCAGGTGTCGCTTCCTCTGGCCGTACGGAGGAGGCGACACCCTCGATGACTGACCGGCCTGCGTACACGGCTGTCCTTGAGGCCGCCTCCCAGCCGGTTTGCTGCCGGTAGCTCGCATCGTGCTTGCGGTCCTGCATCGCCGAAGCGGCGGAGTGCCACTGGTCGGTCCGGCAGATACTTCCCAGCAGGTCCAACAACTCGGCCTTGCAGGCCATGTGCGGGGACCCGACCAGTTCGAGAAGGAACGGGACGGTGGGAGCTGTCACCTCGCCGACAACGAACCCCAGCGCGCAGATGGCATCGCCCAGGTCATCGATGGCGATGCGGGCCGTGTCCTCGTCCCCGTATGCGATCCGGGACAGCAGAGGAGGGATACCGCTGGCTGCGGCGCCCGTCGCGTCGCGCAGTTCTCCCCAGCGGACCCCGGAGACGCTCCTCAACAGACTTCCCACGCCCTTGCTCCTCATCAGATCCTCGTGCCGGCCCCAGCGGTGCCCTGAGCATGGTGCAGCTATGGGTGAGGCCCTGGCCAGGCGACCTATGACCGGGTCGTGCAACAGGCCACCGGCTGGCGCCATGATCTTGCTGTGACTGGAGTGATCACGGCGTCGGCCCCGTCCTGGATAGCCCCGTTCGCCGGGCTGAGCCCGCGCTGCTTCGGCAAGCGGGTGACCGCGCTGCGCCGCGAGGGAGCCGACGAGGTGCGGCGGGGCCGGCCGTGGGGCTGCCGCTGGAGGACCGGGTGCTGCTGGTCACGACGTACTGGCGCACCAACTTGACTCTGCGCCAGCTTGCCCCGCTCTTCGGGGTATCGAAGTCCGTGGCCGAGCAGTCCAAAAACTACCGGTACTCCACCAGCCACCAGGTCGTCATCGACGCCGACACCCGTCTGGTCGTCGTGGTCGGTCGGCCGCTCGCCGGAAACCGCAACGACTGCAAGGCGTGGGAGGAATCCGGCGCCAAGGCCGCCGTCGGCAACACACTGACGACCGCCGACGGCGGCTACCTGGGCACCGGGCTCGTCATGCCTCACCGTCGGCGAAAGGGCAAAGACCTGCCCGAGTGGAAGGAGGCGCACAACAAGTCTCACAAGCAAGTCCGGGCCCGCGTCGAGCACGTCTTCGCCCGCATGAAGACCTGGAAGATCCTCCGCGACTGCCGCCTCAAAGGCGACGGTGTCCATCACGCCATGCTCGGCATCGCCCGCATGCACAACCTCACTCTCACCGGATAGGCCAGCGGGCCGCACAGCGGCCAACCACACCCGAGGCGGCTCGAAGGTCATTTACGGGACAGCCCTTAGCTCAGCCTGGCGGATCCACTGGGTCAGTAGGAAGCCGCGGCGGTGACGGAGGAGCTCGGCGAAGGCGCGGGCGAGGTCGCAGGCCCGGGCGATGTCGGGGCAGGCGATCCGCACGTCGAGCAGGCGGCGGTCGACTTCGGGTGGGAGCGTGTCCTGCGGTCGCATGATCCAACCGGTGATTTTGCGGGGGCTGGGGTTGTCCGCGCGGATGGGTTCGGCGTTGCCGGAGCGGAGGACAGCGAGGTGTTTGCGGACGACCTGTACCCCGTGCCGTACACCGAACGGTGCAGAACGGCTGACCCCCGCCACCGTCCGGTGTACGCCGAAGCCACTGCGCCGGCAGGACGCGGCCACCCCCTTCCCCTCCGTAGCGTCCGGGGCACCGGATCGGCCGGTACGACGACAGGAAGGGGACGGCACGATGACGACGACGATGAGGACGGTGGCGACGACCGCGGGGGTACGGGCCCCGCTCGCTCTGATCGGTACCGGAGCCCTCGCCATGACGGCGGTGGAACTCCTGAACCCCCGCTACGACCTGGTGGGCGAGACCCTCAGCCGCTATGTCCACGGCACCGCCGGCTGGCTGCTCCCGGCGTCCCTGCTGGCCGTCGCCGCGGCCTCCGCCGCCCTCACGGCACGCCTCTGGGGCGTAGCGGGCCGGGCGTCCCGTACTGCCCTCGTGGTGTGGGCCGCGGGCATCCTGACCGCGGGGGTCTTCCCCGCCGACCCACCCGGCCACCACCACCGCCCCTCCCTGTCCGAACTCGTCCACGGCAACGCCGCCTTCCTCGCCTTCGCCGCCCTCCCGACGGCTGCCGTCCTGCTCCGCCGGACCCTGACGGCCCGTCGCCCCCGGCTGCGTACCGCCTTCACCGTCCTCGCCGCGGCCTCGATCCTGACCACGGCCCTCCTCGCCGTCCTCCTTGTCGACGTGATGGACGGCGGCCCCTCGCTTGGCGTGGCTGGCGCCCCGACCCTCGTCGGCCTCGTGGAGCGCCTGGTGCTTGCAGCCGACCTCGGCTGGCTCGCCCTCGCTCTCACCGCCGCCCCTGTCCGGGGGACGACCCGCCGTGCATGATCACCCCATGGACCGATCGGCGGCCTTCCGCCCCACCACCCCGAACCTCGCCGATGGGCTGCTCGCGGCCGTCACCGCCGTCGCCGTCCTGGTGGGCACCGCCCGTCTCGGCGGCCGGCTGGACCTGGCGGGCGCTCTGCCGCTCGCCCTCTGGCTGGGCCTGCTGCTCCTGGCCCGCCGCCGGTGGCCGCTCGCCGTGCTGCTGCTGTCAGTGCAGGCCGTCATCGTCTTCCGCACCGCCGGACTCACCGACACCGGCTGGGTGTGGCCGGTGTCCGTCGCGTACGCGGGTCTGGCCGCCGCCGGCCGCTCCGACCGCCCCGGTCTGCCGTGGGCCGCCGCCGTCGGCCTCGCCGAACTCGCCTTCGCCGCCGTCTGGGAGACCACCGCGGGCGGCGCCGCCCCGCGCGAGGCCCTCGCCTCACTCGGCGCAGAGGCGCTGTGGCTGGCGGTGCTCCTCGCCGGGGCCGCCGCCCACCGCGACCGGCTCCGCTGGCACGCCGCCCGCGACGAGCAGATCCTCAGGGCCGCCCGGGAACAGGAGCTGGAGACCGGCCGCCGCATCGCGGAGGCCCGCCTGGACATCGCCCGCGAACTCCACGACGTCGTCGGCCACACCCTCACCGTCGTCGGTCTCCAGCTCCGCGTCACGGACGAGGCCCTGGACGACTCCCCGGAGGAGGCCAGGGCCGCCCTCGCCACCGCCCAGGAGGTCAGGTCCGCCGCCGTGCGGGACCTCCGCGCCCTCGTCCACGTCCTGCGCGCACCGGGGGACTCCCCGGCCGAACCCGCCGCCGGAGCCCCCGAACTCGCCGGCCTCGTCGACCGTATGCGTACCGCCGACCTGGACATCCGCCTGGAGACGACCGGCGATCTCGCCGTCGTCCCCGCCCCGGTCTCCCTCGCCGTCCACCGCATCGTCCAGGAGTCCCTCACCAACACCGTCCGCCACGCAGGAGCCTCACGGGCCGAGGTCACCGTCCGGTGCGGCGACGGCCGCATGGAGGTGACCGTCGCCGACGACGGCCGCACCCCGCCCGGCCCGGACCCCTCCCACACCCCCGGCAACGGACTGCGGGGCATGGCCGAACGCGTCCACGCCCTCGGCGGCGAACTCACCGCGGGAAGGGCCGAGGACCGGGCTGGATGGCTCGTCCGAGCCGTCCTTCCTGTGCCAGGCTTCCGCCCATGACGCCCATGACGCCCATGACGCCCATGACGGCCAAGACCATCAAGGTGCTCCTCGCCGACGACCAGGCCCTGGTGCGGGCCGGCTTCCGCAGCCTCCTCGGCCGCGCCAAGGACATCGAGGTCGTGGGCGAGGCCGGCACCGGCGACGAGGCCGTCCGCACCGCCCGCGCCGTCCGCCCCGACGTCGTCCTCATGGACATCCGCATGCCCGGCACCGACGGCCTCACCGCCACCCGAACCCTCGCCGGGGACCCCGACCTGACGGAGTGCCGGGTCATCGTCCTCACCACCTTCGAGACCGACGAGTACGTCTTCGCCGCCCTCCGCGCCGGCGCCAGCGGCTTCCTCACCAAAGAGATCGAGCCCAACGAACTCCGCCAAGCGGTCCGGGCCGTCGCCGCCGGCGACGCCCTGCTCTCCCCGAGCGCGACCCGCCGGGTCATCGAACAGTTCGTCCACCACCCGGCCGCCCCCGCCGGGACACCCGAGCGGCTGTCCGTCCTCACCGCTCGCGAGCGAGAGATCACCCGCCTCATCGCCACCGGCCTCTCCAACGACCAGATCGCCGAACGGCTCGTCATCAGCCCTCTCACCGCCAAGACGCACGCCACCCGAGCCCTCGCCAAGCTCGGCGCCCGCGACCGCGCCCAACTGGTCATCCTCGCCTACGAGACGGGCCTCGTCGTCCCCCGCGCACACCCCCTAGATCCACAGCGCGCGGGTGGGCGGTGAGAGAGAGCACCATGCCGCCCGCGACAAGCGGGCGTGCCGAGTACTCGGCACGACGCCTGCGCCCCGCACCCGCGGGGATGGTCCCGAGCTCTACGCCGAGACCAACCAGGTCGGATTCTGCTCCCTGCGCTCGCGGGGATGGTTCCCACCCCACGCGGCATGTACCGGGGACACCCACTGCTCTCTGTACCTGTGGGGGTGGTCTTGTTCAGGGGGAGGGGTTTGCCAGGGTGGTTCGTTGTTTGTGGTGACCGAGATCTTGCTCTCCGACCCCGCTGCTTCTTTTGCTCGTACTCGGCTGCTGGGATCGGCCGTCTGATGACCGTACCGTCTGCCAGGAGCGTTCCCCTCAATGACTGACAGCCCTGCCCGGGTCCGTGAGCTCAATCTCTACCGCCGGTACTTCGAGCTTTTCGCTGCGGGCACCAAGACGATCGAGGTGCGGGTCAAGTACCCGCACCTCGCGGACCTTGCCGCCGGCGACACCATCCGCTTCCGTATCAAGGGCAGTGATGAGATCTGCGACGTCCAGGTCCTGCGCGTCACGGAGTACCCCGACTTCGAGTCCCTCCTTGACGGCGAAGGCCCGGTGAACGTCAACCCGACCGCCAGCCGTAGCTAGCAGCTCGTCGACATCCGCGCCATCTACGGCCCTGAGAAGGAGGCCCTTGGAGTCCTGGCCATCGAGGTGGAACTGACGACCTGAATCACGGGTCCCCGGAGGGGCTTCGTCTCCAGAACGGGAGCAAGTCTGTTCCTCGCCTACCCGGGGATGATCCAAAGGCCGAGATCTACCTGCACTTCGAGCACTGCTGCTCCCTGCATCCATGGATGTCGTCCCGACCTGCCCCTCCCCATGCCTGCGTGAGTGGTCTTGTGTTGTTCGGCAGGTTGGGCAGCCTGCGGGGGAGCGGCGAATTGCCGTGTCGGGTGTTTTGTCGGTTTCGGTGAAAGTAGTTCGACTGGGCTTGGGCATGGGATAAAACTGCAGCTCAGGAAGACTGCTCCCCGCTCGCGCGGGG
>NZ_JBHJQI010000207.1:6488-10287 GCF_042262805.1 Streptomyces sp. NPDC056361 | reverse complement strand
GGGCATCCCCGCCACGGGCGCCGCCCGGCAGGCCTGGCGGCGGCTGCGCACCCGGCCGGCCGCGCTCGTCTCCGCCGCCGTCCTCCTGCTGCTCGTCGTCCTCGCCCTCGCCGCCCCGCTGCTCGCCGCGCTGACGGGCCAGGACCCGACCACGTACCACGACGACCTCGTCGACTCGGCCCGCGGCGGCGTCCCGTACGGCGCCTTCGGCGGGGCGAGCGCCGACCACTGGCTCGGCGTCGAACCCGGCACCGGACGCGACCTGTTCGTCCGCCTCCTCCACGGGGCCCGGATCTCGCTGCTCGTCGCCGTCGGCGCCACCGTCGTCCAGGTCCTGGTCGGACTCCTCGTCGGCCTCGCCGCCGGACTCGGCAACCGCTGGGTCGACGGCGCCCTCGGCCGGATCACCGACGTCTTCCTCGCCCTGCCGTTCCTCGTCCTCGCCATCGCGCTCACCGCCGTCGTGCCCCGCGACTTCCCGCGCCCGCTGCTGCTCGTCCTGGTCATCGGGCTGCTCGGCTGGGCCGGCACCTCCAGGATCGTGCGCGCCCAGACCCTCACCCTCAAGAGCCTCGACTTCGTCTCCGCCTCCCGGCTCGCCGGCTCGGGGCGGTGGCGCACCGCCCGGCGCGAGCTGCTGCCCTCGCTCGCCGCGCCCGTCATCACGTACGCCGCGATCCTCGTCCCCACCAACATCGTGGTCGAGGCCTCGCTCTCCTTCCTCGGCGTGGGCGTCACCCCGCCCACCCCGTCCTGGGGGCAGATGCTGTCCACCGCGCAGACCTGGTTCCGGGCCGACCCGGCGTACGTGCTGCTCCCGGCCGGACTGCTCTTCGTGACCGTGCTCGCCTTCACCGTGCTCGGCGACGCCGTCCGCACCGCCCTCGACCCGCGCGAGGCCGGTCGGCTCGGCGTGGGCACGCGAAAGGAGACCTCCCGATGACCCGCTACGTCCTGAAGCGGCTCGCGGGCGCCGCGCTCGTCCTCCTCGCGCTGTCCGTCCTCGTCTACGCCCTGTTCTACGTCGTGCCCGGCGACCCGGCCCGGCTCGCCTGCGGCGAACGCTGCAACCCGCAGCAGATCGCCCAGGTCCGCGAGCAACTCGGCCTGAACGACGGCGTGTTCACCCAGTACCTGCACTTCCTCCAGGGCGTCCTCGCCGGTCGCGACTACTCCACGGGCACCGGCGTCCAGCACTGCGGCGCGCCCTGCCTCGGCCTGTCGTACCAGAACGACCAGCAGGTCACCGAGGTCATCCTGGAGCGCCTCGGCGCCACCGCCTCGCTCGCCCTCGGCGCCATGGTGATCTGGCTCGTCGTCGGCATCGGCACCGGGCTGCTCTCCGCGCTCCGCCGCGGCGGCCTCACCGAGCGGACCCTCACCGTGCTCACCCTCGCCGGCACCGGCACGCCCGTCTTCATCCTGGGCCTGCTCCTGCTCATGGCGGTCTGCGCCTACCTCCAGTGGCTGCCCTTCCCGACCTACGTGCCGCTCGGCGAGGACCCCGAGCAGTGGGCCTGGAACATGCTGCTGCCCTGGCTCACCCTCGGCTTCTTCGAATCGGCCAAATACGCGCGGCTCACCAGGAGTTCCACCCTGGAGACGCTCGCCGAGGACCACATCCGCACCTTCCGCGCCTACGGCGTGGGGGAGCGGTCGGTCGTCGCCCGCCACGCCCTGCGCGGCGCCGTGCCGCCCGTCATCGCGCTCAGCGCCGTCGACCTCGGCACCATGTTCGGCGGGGCCGTGCTGACCGAGTCGCTCTTCGGCATCCCCGGGCTCGGCAAGACCCTCATCGACGGCGTCCGCCACGTCGACCTGCCGATCGTCGTGGGCATCGTGCTCCTCACCGGGGTCGCCGTCGTCCTCGCGAACGTCGTCGCCGACCTCCTCTACGCCCTCGCCGACCGAAGGGTCGCCCTGTCATGACGCTCCCGCACCCCGGGCCCGGCACCACGGCCCCGCTCGTGGAAGTCGACCGCCTCACCGTCGAGTTCGGCGGCGCCGTACGGGCCGTCGACGACCTCTCCTTCACCCTGGAGGCCGGCCGCGCACTCGCCCTCGTCGGCGAGTCCGGCAGCGGCAAGTCCACCGTCGCCGGCGCCCTCCTCGGCCTCCACCGGGGCACGGGCGCCCGGGTCACCGGCACCGTCCGGGTCGGCGGGACCGACGTCGCCGCGGCCGGCCCGGACGAGCTGCGGCGGCTGCGCGGAGGCGTCGCCGCCATGGTCTTCCAGGACCCGCTGTCCGCCCTCGACCCGTACTACGCCATCGGCGACCAGATCGCCGAGGTGTACCGCGTCCACCACCCCGGATCGCGCAAGGCCGCCCGCGCCCGGGCCGTGCAGGTCCTCGACCGGGTCGGCATCCCCGACGCGGCCCGCCGCTCCCGTTCCCGCCCGCACGAGTTCAGCGGCGGCATGCGGCAGCGCGCCCTCCTCGCGATGGCCCTCGCCTGCGAGCCCCGGCTCCTCGTCGCCGACGAGCCGACCACCGCCCTGGACGTCACCGTGCAGGCCCAGATCCTCGACCTGCTGCACGAGTTGCGGCGCGAGACGGGCACCGCGCTGCTCCTGGTCACCCATGACGTGGGAGTGGCCGCCGAGAGCGTCGACGACGTCCTCGTCATGCGGGGCGGCCGCGAGGTCGAACGGGGGCCGGTGGCCGGGGTGCTGGGCGCGCCGGCGGAGCCGTACACCCGCCGGCTGCTCGCCGCGGTGCCCCGGCTGGACGGGCCGGTGCGGACCGCCGCCGTGCGCGATCCCGCCGTCCACGATCCCGCCGGGCCCGGCGCAGAAGCCGCGCGGGGCGAGCCGCTCCTCGAAGCGGTCGACCTGCGGCGGGAGTTCGGCCGGGGCAAGACGGCCGTGACCGCCGTCGACGGGGTGTCCCTCACCGTTCGCGCGGGCGAGACCCTGGGCGTCGTCGGGGAGTCCGGCAGCGGCAAGACCACCCTCGGCCGCATGCTGGTGCGGCTCCTCGACCCGACGGGCGGCCGGCTCAGGTACGGGGGCGTGGAGATCGGCGCCCTGTCGGAGCGGGAGCTGCGCCCGTACCGGCGCGAGCTCCAGATGGTCTTCCAGGACCCGGTCGCCTCCCTCAACCCGCGCCGCTCCGTCGGCGAGTCGATCGCCGACCCGCTGCGGGTCGCGGGGGAGCGCGACGAGACCCGGATACGGGGACGGGTGCGGGAGCTGCTCGACCGGGTGGGGCTCGACCCCGACCGGTACGGGGCCTACCCGCACGAGTTCAGCGGCGGCCAGCGCCAGCGCGTCGGCATCGCCCGCGCGCTCGCCGCGGAACCCCGCCTGATCGTCTGCGACGAACCCGTCTCCGCGCTCGACGTCACCACCCAGGCGCAGGTCACCGCCCTGCTCGCGGAGCTCCAGGCCGAACTCGGCCTCGGCCTCGTCTTCATCGCCCACGACCTCGCGGTCGTCCGGCAGGTCAGCGACCGGGTCGCCGTGATGCGTGCCGGCCGGGTCGTCGAGCAGGGCACGGTCGACGAGGTGTACGGCGCGCCCCAGGACCCGTACACCCGGCAGCTGCTCGCCGCCGTCCCCGCGCTCGACCCGGTCCTCGCGGCCGAGCGGCGGGGAAGGCGCCGGGAGCCGGTGGCCGCCTGACCGGGCAGGAAAGGCCGCTGCCTGACCCTCCGTGACCGTTCCGGCGCGTACCGCGACAGAACGCGACCGGGGTGGGAAAGTTACGTGCATTCACCCCTTCCGGTGGTGGGGGGGGGGCGCCGGCGGGGCGCGGCCCCGGGGGCGGCGGAAGGGTTGAACGCGCGGCGGGAACG
>NZ_JBHJQI010000207.1:0-6478 GCF_042262805.1 Streptomyces sp. NPDC056361 | reverse complement strand
GGACAACCGTCCGTCGCACCACCGGTGTCTCCGCTTACGTTCTTCCCGCTGCGAGTCACCGGACCAACGGTGGCCGCCGTCAAGGGAGATCGGGGGTGCACCCATGCGGATCGGACTGCTCACGGAAGGCGGCTACCCGTACGCCACCGGCGAGTCCGCACCCTGGTGCGACCGACTCGTACGCGGGCTCGGGCAGCACCAGTTCGACCTCTACGCCCTCGGCGGCCCCGGCACCCCGCTGCCGCTCCCCCCGAACGTCCGCGTCGTGCGCACCGCCGACCCGGAAGGCCCCGACCAGGACGGCACGCCGAAGAACCGCCTCGAACGCGCCGCCTTCGGCGACGGCCGCGCCACCCGCCGGGCCTACGGCCGACGCGAACGGCGCCGCTTCACCGAGGCCTTCCACGCCCTCGCCACCGGCCTCTGCCGCGAGGTCGAGGCCGCGACCGAGTCCGGACCGGCGGCGCCGACCGGGCCCGTGCCCGGGTCCGGACCGGCGACGGACGCGACCGATCCCGGCGGTGCCCAGTTCGCCGGCGGGCTCTACGCGCTCGCCGAACTCGCCCGCGAGCGCGGCGGACTGCCCGGCGCGCTCCGCTCCGACGACGCCGTCCGCGCGCTGGAGACCGCCTGCCGCGCGCCCGGCGCACGCCGGGGCGCGGCGGCCGCCGGACTCCGCGACCACCTCGCCTTCGCCGACCACCTGGAGCGGGCCCTCCGTCCCCTCTCCTTCGACTGGTACACCGAGGACGCACTCGGCGCGGCCGACCTCTGCCACGCCGCCGCCGGAGGCACCACCGCCCTCCCGGGCCTGCTGGCCAAACGCTTCTTCGGGACCCCGCTCCTCGTCACCGAGTACGGCGTCCCGCTCCGCGCCCACTACCTCTCCACCGCGGGCGCCGACCGCTCCGCCCCCCTGCGCGCACTGCTCGCCGCCCTCCACGGACGGCTCGCCGCCGAGACCTACCGGCAGGCCTCCCTCCTCACCCCCGGCAACGCCCACGCCCGCCGCTGGCAGGAGAAGTGCGGCGCCGACCGGAACCGCATCCGCACCGTCCACCCGGGCATGGCCGCCGACCGCTTCGCCGAGATCGGCGAGGACGAGGAGAGCGGCGACCCCGCCACCCTGGTCTGGGTCGGCCGCGTCGAGCCCGCCAAGGACCTGATCGCCCTCCTGCACGCCTTCGCGGAGATCCGGGCCCGGCAGCCCGACGCCCGGCTGCGGATCGTCGCCGTGCCCGAGCGCGAGCCGTGCGGCGGCGCGTACCGCGCCCACTGCAAGGGGCTCGCGGCCCAGCTCTTCCCCGACGAGGCCGCCGGCGCGCACGCCGTCGGCGAGAACCCCGTCACCTTCGAGGAACTCGGCGGCCCCGAGGCTCCCACCCTGGAGGACACCTACGCCTCGGGCGCGGTCGTCGTCCTCTCCAGCGTCGTCGAGGGCTTCCCGGCCAGCCTCGTCGAGGCCATGTTCTGCGCGCGCGCCACCGTCTCCACCGACGTCGGCGCGGTCGTCGAGATCATCGGCGGCACCGGCCTCGTCGTCCCCCCGCGCAACCCCCGGGCACTCGCCGACGCCTGCCTCGCGCTGCTCCGCGACCCCGAGCGCCGCTACCGGCTCGGCGCCGCGGCCCGCGCCCGCGCGCTCGAACTCTTCACCGTCGAACAGAACCTCGGCGCGTTCCGCGACATCTACCTCGAACTCCTCTCGCACGCGCCCGTGCGCCACCGCCCCGGGGACGGCGTGCCCTTCGCCCACCCCGCCGAGGCCCATGTGCCGGGCAGCTGGAAGCACAAGGCCGTGACCACGGGCTCAGGAGGCCCCGATGCCTGAAGGAGGCACTCCCATGCGCGGCCCCGCCGCCCCGACGAGCCCCGGAGCCTGGGACGCCCGCTCCGAGGCCCTCCTCGGCACGCCCGCCCTGACCCCGCCCCCCGACCCCGCCCCGACGCCCGGCCTCGACCTGCGCGCCCCCGAGGGCCCCGCGCCCCGCACGGAGGCCCACGAGGCCCACGCGGACCACGAGGCCCACGCGGACCACGAGGCCCACGCGGACCACGAGGCCCACGAGGCCCACGAGGACCGGAGCGACGCCGCCGCCGACCCCGCCCACCCGGCCGACCCCGCCCACCCGGCCGACCCCGCCGCCCCCGCCGACCCCATGGGCGCCCCGCCGTCCGGGATAGCCGCGGCCCCGGAAGCGACCGTGACGCCGCTCCCGGAGCCTGGTCCCGACCTGCCCGGCGCCCCGGTGCGGGGCGTCGCGTGGAGAGGGGAGCCGGAGGCCCCGGCGGCCCCGGGCGGACGGGCCGCGGCCCCGCGGCCCCGGCGGGGGAACGCCGACCCCGTCAAAGTGCTCATGCACCGGCACCGGGAGCTCTGCGAGCGGGCCGTGGACCCGCTGGAGGTCGCCGCCGGCCTGGAGGCGCAGGGGTTCACGGACCGGACCGCCGCGCGGTTCCGGCACCGGGACGTGTTCTCGCTCGCCGAGGAGCTGTACGCGCGCGTGCCGCGCGGACCCGAGAAGGCCGCGCCCGCGCCGGACCCGGAACCGGCCCGCGCCCCCTGGGCGCTCGCCGTGTTCGCCCCCGGGGCCGTCGCCGGGCTCGCGGGCCTGGGACTGACGTTCGCCTACGGGCCCGCGCGGATCGCCGTCGGGGCGGTCGCCGCGCTCGCGCTCGGCGGGGCACTGCTGCTCGCCGTGCGCCAGGGGCCGTTCCGGGTGCCCGACGGCGGAGCCGTACCCGCCGCCCGGCTCTGGACGCTCTGGCTCCTCGCGTACGCGGTCGGCGGCGACGGGCTGCTCCGGCAGGTGCTCAGCGGGGGCCCCGACGGAGCCTGGGACCTCGCCCCCGGCCCCGTCCTCGGGCTCGCCCTGGCCGTGGCACCCGCCGCCTGGTGCGCGCACCTCTTCGCGTGCCGGGCCCGCCGCCGGATCGCCGACAGCCGGGGCCTCGCCGACTTCGCCGCCGCCACCAGGCCGCTGCTCCTCGCCACCGTCACCGTCCAACTGCTCGCCGTCGCCGCCCTGCTCGGCGTCACCGCGTTCAGCCCCGGGGCCCTCGCCCTCGGCGCGCTCCTGCTGCTCGCCCGGCTGCTCACCGTGCACGGCTTCCCCGACACCGCTTCCACGGCCCTCGCCGCCGCCTGCGCCGCCGAGGCCCTCGCCCTCGCGAGCGTCCTCGCCGCGCGGGTCCCGCTGCCCGGCATCGACGGGCTCGGCGCCCCCGTGCGCGCCGTCGTCGACGCCTGGGGTGCCGGAGCCGTACCCACCCTCGTCTGCGGTGCCGCCGCGCTCGGCCTACTGGCCCACGCGACCGGCGCCCTCGCCCGGGCCTCGGCCCACGCCACCCCATGAGTTCGGCACCCGCGGAGCCGACGCCGCGGGCGCGCCCCGTCACCTCTCTCATCACCTCGCAAGGAGACCGAAGACCATGACCCCTCAATCCCAAGGACCCGCCGGTCGGCACGTAGGGGCCGCACGATGAGGGTGCTACTGCTCGGAGCCAACGGCTTCATCGGCCGCTTCGTCGCCGACCGGCTGCTCGCCGACCCGGCCGTCCACCTCACCGCCCTCGGCCGGGGCGACGACGCCGACGTCCGCTTCGACCTCGCCTCCGGCAGCCCGGGCGCGCTGACCCGCTTCCTGGACGCCGTCCACCCGGGCGTCGTCGTCAACTGCGCGGGCGCCACCCGAGGCGGCGCCCGCGAGCTGACCCGGCACAACACGGTCGCCGTCGCCACCGTCTGCGAGGCCCTGCGCCGCAGCGGCTGCGGCGCCCGCCTCGTCCAGGTCGGCTGCGCCTCGGAGTACGGGCCGAGCCAGCCCGGCTCCTCCACCGCCGAGGACGCCGTGCCCCGCCCCGGCGGCCCGTACGGGGTGTCGAAACTGGCCGCCACCGAACTCGTCCTCGGCTCCGGCCTCGACGCCGTCGTCCTGCGGGTGTTCTCGCCCGTCGGCCCCGGCACGCCCGCCGGCTCCCCGCTCGGCCGGCTCGCCGAGGCGATGCGCCGGGCGATGCAGGCCGGGGACGGCGAGCTCAAGCTCAGCGGCCTCGGGGTGCAGCGCGACTTCGTCGACGTACGGGACGTGGCGCGGGCCGTGCACGCGGCCTCGCTCTCCGCCGCCCAGGGCGTCGTCAACATCGGCACCGGGCGCGCGGTCCGGCTCCGGGACGCCGCCGCCGTCCTCGCCAGGGTCGCGGGCTACTCCGGCAACCTGCACGAGCTGGACGCCCCGCACGGCCTGGCGCAGCGCCCGATGATCGGCGCCCCCCGCACCGAGGGGACCATCGCCGACCAGCTGGCCTCGGCCCCCTACCCGTACCCCGACGGCTGCGGCACCTGGCAGCAGGCCGACGTCCGCACCGCCCGCGACCGGCTCGGCTGGCGGCCCCGGATCAATCTGGAGGAGTCGCTCGCCGACATCTGGATGGAGGCGGCGTGTCGTATCTGACGACCACCGCCACGGGGGCCGTCCAGGCGCTCGGCGTGGGCGTCCCCGGCTATGCCCACCCGCTGCTCGCCCCGGTCGAGTGGGCCGAGCTCACCCGCCCGGGGACCCCGGTCCACTGGGCGGTGCTCAACGTGGCGGAGGGCCCGGGGAGCCGGCCCGACCCGCACTGCCTGGACGCGGCCGGGAAGCTCCGCAACGCGGGGGTCAGGGTCCTCGGGCACCTGGACGCGGCCCACGGCGGCCGACCCTTCGGGGAGATGGTCTCGGACGCCCACCGCTTCCTCGACTGGTACAAGGTGGACGGCTTCTACCTGGACCGCGCCCCCGCCGACCGGGCCGACCTGGCCGGGACGAGGCGGGTCACGGCGACCCTGGAGGCGGTCCTCGGCGGCGAGGCCCATCTCGTCCTCGGCCACGGCACCCACCCGCATCCGGGGTACGCCGAGGTCGCCGACCAGCTGGTGACCTTCTCCGGCTCCTGGGTGGACTACCGCTGGTCGCAGGTGGCGGAGTGGACCGCCGACTACGCGGAGGCGAAGTTCGTCCATCTGGTGCACGGGGTCCCGCGCACCCACCTCGACGAGGCCCTCCGGGTCGCGCGCTGGCAGGGGGCGGGGACGATCTTCTTCACGGACCGCCCCGGGGGTCCGGGACAAACCGCGCCATTCCACTCGCTGCCCGGCTACTGGGACGAAATCGTCTCGCGGATCGGACCGGGTGTCTCGGAATGAGGAGGGGCGTGGCAGTGTTACGGGGAGAACAACCGTACTGACATACCGACAACCGGAGTCCCCGTGTCGCTGCCACCCCTGGTCGAGCCGGCTGCCGAGCTCACCGTAGACGAGGTCCGCAGGTACTCCCGCCACCTGATCATCCCGGACGTCGGGATGGACGGGCAGAAGCGGCTGAAGAACGCCAAGGTGCTGTGTGTCGGCGCCGGTGGCCTCGGCTCGCCGGCGCTGATGTACCTGGCCGCCGCCGGCGTGGGCACGCTCGGCATCGTGGAGTTCGACGAGGTCGACGAGTCGAACCTCCAGCGCCAGATCATCCACAGCCAGGCCGACATCGGCCGTTCCAAGGCCGCGTCGGCGCGCGACAGCGTGCTCGGCATCAACCCGTACGTGAACGTGATCCTCCACGAAGAGCGGCTCGAAGCCGAGAACGTGATGGAGATCTTCGGCCAGTACGACCTGATCGTCGACGGCACGGACAACTTCGCCACGCGCTACCTGGTGAACGACGCCTGCGTGCTGCTGAACAAGCCGTACGTCTGGGGCTCGATCTACCGCTTCGACGGCCAGGCCTCGGTCTTCTGGTCCGAGTACGGCCCCTGCTACCGCTGCCTCTACCCGGAGCCCCCGCCGCCGGGCATGGTCCCGTCCTGCGCCGAGGGCGGCGTCCTGGGCGTGCTGTGCGCGTCCATCGGCTCCATCCAGGTCACCGAGGCCATCAAGGTCCTGGCCGGCGTGGGCGACCCGCTGGTCGGCCGCCTGATGATCTACGACGCCCTGGAGATGCAGTACCGCCAGGTCAAGGTCCGCAAGGACCCGAACTGCGCGGTCTGCGGCGAGAACCCGACCGTCACCGAGCTCATCGACTACGAGGCCTTCTGCGGCGTCGTGTCCGAGGAGGCCCAGGAGGCGGCGCTCGGCTCGACGATCACTCCCAAGCAGCTCAAGGAGTGGATCGACGAGGGCGAGAACATCGACATCATCGACGTCCGCGAGCCGAACGAGTACGAGATCGTCTCGATCCCGGGCGCGCGTCTGATCCCGAAGAACGAGTTCCTGATGGGCACCGCCCTCCAGGACCTCCCGCAGGACAAGCGGATCGTCCTGCACTGCAAGACGGGTGTCCGCAGTGCGGAGGTCCTCGCGGTGCTCAAGTCCGCGGGCTTCGCGGACGCGGTGCACGTCGGCGGCGGCGTGATCGGCTGGGTCCACCAGATCGAGCCCGAGAAGCCGGTCTACTAGTCACCGGCCGGACGACGGCAAGCGGAAGGGCCCGGACCTCGTGACGAGGTC
>NZ_JBHJQI010000206.1:0-10499 GCF_042262805.1 Streptomyces sp. NPDC056361 | reverse complement strand
CGGTTTTGTGTCTAAGAGCCCGCCCACGGGGGAGAGGGCGGGCGCCGTCGCGAGCACCGCCGGACCGCGCGACCGTCAGGACCGCGCGACCGCGAGGCCCACGTGGCCGTCAGGTCCGAGCGACCGCAAGGCCTACGTGGCCGTCAGGTCCGAGCGACCGTCAGGACTACGTGACCGTCAGATGGAGTACGTCCTCCAGGAACGGGATCCGCAGCCAGGGCTCCGGCTGCACCATCAGCGCCAGGAACACGATCAGGCCGCCCATCACCCCGTACGTGATCAGATCCGTGAAGCGGGACCGGACGGCCAGCATGCCGACCGACGGCAGCACCTGGCGCAGCACGGCGCCCAGCAGGAGCGCCGCCCCGACCAGCATCACCCCCACCCGGAAGGCCTGCAGGAACAGGTCCGTGCCCACCACGACCAGGCCGAGCCCGGCGAGGCCGAGGACGGTGAGCAGCGGCCACTGCCGCGCGGGCGCCGGGGCGTCGCCGGGCGCCGCCCGGCCACCGCCCTCGGGCCGCGCGGTGTCGGTGGTGAGGGACGGCGCCGGCCGCTTCCACGGAGCGGGCCGGGTGCCGGGCTCGGCCCCGCCCTCCGCGGCGGCCGCGCCCTCCGCCGGATCCGGGGTCCCGGAGGCGGCCGCGTCGTCCGTCGCCGCGTCCGCCCCGGCCGGGTTGCCGGGTGTCCCCGGGGTCCCGGAGGTCACGTCAGAGCGCCGCGGCCGCGCGCTCGGCGGCCTCGACGACGTTGACGAGGAGCTGCGCGCGGGTCATCGGGCCCACGCCGCCCGGGTTCGGGGAGATCCAGGCGGCCACCTCGGCGACGTCCGGGTCCACGTCGCCGAGGATCTTGCCCTCGCCGTTGCGCGAGACGCCGACGTCGAGGACGGCGGCACCCGGCTTCACGTCCTCCGCCTTGATGAGGTGGGGGACGCCGGCCGCCGCGACGATGATGTCGGCGTTGCGCAGGTGCGCCGAGAGGTCCCGGGTGCCGGTGTGGCACTGGGTCACGGTCGCGTTCTCGGAGCGACGGGTCAGGATGAGCGGCATCGGGCGCCCGATGGTGACGCCGCGGCCGACGACGACGACCTCGGCACCGTTGATCTCCACGCCGTGGGCGCGGAGCAGGGTGACGATGCCGTTCGGCGTGCAGGGCAGCGGGGCGGGCTCGTTGAGCACGAGCCGGCCGAGGTTGGTCGGGTGCAGGCCGTCCGCGTCCTTGGCCGGGTCCATCAGCTCCAGGATGCGGTTCTCGTCGATGCCCTTGGGCAGCGGGAGCTGGACGATGTAACCGGTGCAGGCCGGGTCCTCGTTGAGCTCCCGTACGACCGCCTCGATCTCCTCCTGGGTGGCGGTGGCGGGCAGCGTGCGCTGGATCGAGGCGAGCCCGACCTGCGCGCAGTCGCGGTGCTTGCCGGCCACGTACTTGTGGCTGGCCGGGTCGTCGCCGACCAGGACGGTGCCGAGGCCGGGCGTGATGCCCTTCTCCTTGAGGGCCGCCACACGGACGGTCAGATCGGACTTGATCGCGGCTGCGGTGGCCTTGCCATCGAGAATCTGGGCGCTCATGGAGACATCCTCCCGGATGACCCCCGCCTTGTTCCAATTCGCTCCCGCCGAGGGCTCCGTCATCCGGAGCGACAGGTTGCACTTGCACAACTCCACTACGTATCGACTGGACAAAAAGTCGACGGTGCGACAACGATGATCCGCGCAGTACCGCGGAAAGTGCCGGGGGGAAATCCGCTCAAATGCCGTGAAAGTCCTCCGCGCGGGCCGCGTCGTCCCCGCACAGAAAAATTCACGGAGGAAACCCGCGATGAGCTTCGGCGACCCGAACAACCCTTACGGCCAGCAGGGCCAGGGCCAGCAGCCCGGCTACGGCTACCCGCAGCAGACCCCCCAGGGCGTCCCGCCGCAGCAGGGCGGCTACGGCTACCCGGCCGCTCCGCCGGTCTCCCCGTACGGCGGCTACCCGGCCGGCCCGACCGAGATGCCCGGCGGCGTGAAGGCCGCGCGCGTGATGCTGTGGATCATGGGCGCCTTCAACCTGATCGGCGGCATCGCGATCATCGGCCTGTCCTTCGCCGTCGACAGCGAGCTGGAGAAGTCGGGCGCCTCGTCGGCCGACGCCGAGGCCTTCGCCGACTTCGGTCAGGGCCTCCTGATCGTCGCGGGCGTCATCTCGCTCGTCTTCGCCGCCGTCGGCATGGTGCTGGCCGCCAAGTTCCGCTCCGGCGGCAACGGCGTCCGCATCGGCTCGATCGTCTACGGCGCCATCGGCGCGCTGTTCAGCCTCTTCTCGCTGCCGCTCGGCATCATCAGCCTGGCCCTCGCCATCCTGGTCATCGTCTTCACGGCGAAGTCGGACGGCGCCGCCTGGTTCAACCGGAACAAGCAGCAGTACTGAGCCTGAACCGGTGAGGGGCCGGGTTCCGCACCGAGTGGTGCGGAACCCGGCCCCTCCGCCGTTCCCCTCGGGTCACACCCGCTTCAGGACCGCGAACCCGTCCGAGCGGTACGTGATCTCGTACCGCGCCTCCGGATGCAGTTGCGAAGCCAGCTGCGCCGGGTCCGACACCTGGTTCGACCAGCCGCGCAGGTCGAAGGCCAGGTAGTCCGGGGTGGCGCCCTTCGACGAGCCCACCCAGTAGACCCGGTGGTCCGCCGTGAGGTGGGCGAGGAGCGAGACGTCGGCCTCCACGCTGGCCCCCTCCGGGACCGCGTCGACCGCCGCCCGCGCCTGCTCGGCCCGGGTGTCCGTGCGGTACGTCTCCGACTTCAGCAGCTCCCGCAGCGGCAGGTTCGCGGCCAGGACGAGCGCAACCGCCGTCGCGACGGGGACGACCACCTTGCCGTACGAGGCGAGCCAGGCCCGCGGCGAGGTGCGCACGGAGCGGGCGGCGTCCACGAGGGCCAGGAAGACGATCGGCATGAGGATGGCGCTGTAGTGCCAGTGCATGCCCCAGTGGTTGGCGTCCTGGGAGAGGAACCGCCAGCCGAGGGTGGGCAGGACCAGCAGGATCAGCGGGGAGCGCAGGGCGAGGAAGCCCGTGACGGCAAGCAGGTAGAAGACCATCTCCCAGCGCTCGCCCGAGGCGAGCGCGTCGCCGATGACCTGCCCGAACGAGGTCTCGGTGCCCTGGCCGGTCTTCTCGATCTTCGACCAGTAGTCGTACTGGCCGAGCCGGCTCGCCGCCGGGATCAGGACGAGGACCGTGAGCGCGAAGGCCGCCGCGCCGAAACCGGCCAGGGCGGCGCCCAGCCGCTTCTGCCCCTTCAGGAAGAGCACCGCGCCGACCATGGAGACGGTGAGCCCCATGTCCTCCTTGACCAGGACGAGCGGGACCGACCAGGCGACGGCCGCGGTCCAGCGGCCCAGGAGCAGGGCCCGGCAGGTCAGGGCGAGCAGCGGGACCGCGAACGCGATCTCGTGGAAGTCGGACTTGACCGCCTCCTGGAGGCCCCACGACAGCCCGTACGCGACGGTCAGCCCGATGCCGGCGGCGCGGCTCCCCAGGATCTGCTGGGTGGTCCGGCCGACCACGACGGCCGACGCCGCGAACAGCGCGGCCTGCCCGAACAGCAGGGAGACCGGCGAGGGCCAGATCCAGTACAGCGGCGCCAGGAGCGCGGTGACCGGGCTGAAGTGGTCCCCGAGTATGTGGAAGCCGGGGCCCTTGATGTCGACGACCGGGGCGCGGAACTCGGCGTACGCCCGGACCGACTGCCCGAAGATCCCCAGGTCCCAGGAGGGCGTCCGGAAGTGCGTGTACTGCACCCAGGAGTACAGGAAGTACAGGCCGCACAGGACGCCCGCGAGGATCAGGTACGGGCGCAGCGGCGCCGGGGAGAGCCCGTCGGACGGCTCTGCCTCGGTGGGATCCGCAGCGGGCCTGTTCAGTACGTCCAACACCACGTCCCCCACTACCGGCGGCCGACAAAAGAGCAACCCATTAGACCAGAGTCCACCCGTTCGGCGGATCCGCCCGCGGGAGGCACACGGGCTGCTCCGGTGAAGCCCACAGGGGCCCCTCCCGGAGGAGGGGCCCCTGTGGGATCGCACTCAGTGGAAGAAGTGGCGCGTGCCGGTGAAGTACATCGTCACGCCCGCCTTCTTCGCGGCCTCCACGACGAGCTCGTCGCGCATCGAGCCGCCCGGCTGCACGACCGCCTTCACACCGGCGGCGGTGAGGATCTCCAGGCCGTCGGGGAAGGGGAAGAAGGCGTCGGAGGCGGCGTAGGAGCCGCGCGCCCGCTCCTCGCCCGCGCGCTCGACGGCCAGCTTCGCGGAGTCGACGCGGTTGACCTGGCCCATGCCGACGCCGACCGAGGCGCCGTCCTTGGAGAGCAGGATCGCGTTGGACTTGACCGCGCGGCAGGCCTTCCAGGCGAAGGACAGCTCGGCGAGCTCCTCGGCGGACAGGGCCTCGCCGGTCGCCAGGGTCCAGTTCGCCGGGTCGTCGCCGTCGGCCTGGAGGCGGTCGGTGACCTGGAGCAGCGCGCCGCCGTCGATCGGCTTGACCTCGACCGGGTTGGCCGGGGCGCCCTCGGCGCGCAGGACGCGGATGTTCTTCTTCTTGGCGAGGACCTCGACCGCGCCGTCCTCGTACGCCGGGGCGACGATGACCTCGGTGAAGATCTCCGCGACCTGCTCGGCCAGCTCGACCGTCACGGGGCGGTTGACGGCGATGACGCCGCCGAACGCGGACAGCGGGTCGCAGGCGTGCGCCTTGCGGTGGGCCTCGGCGACGTCGGCGCCGATCGCGATGCCGCACGGGTTGGCGTGCTTGATGATCGCGACGCAGGGCTCGGCGTGGTCGTACGCGGCCCGGCGCGCGGCGTCGGTGTCCGTGTAGTTGTTGTACGACATCTCCTTGCCGTGGAGCTGCTCGGCCTCGGCGAGGCCGCCCGTCCCGTCGACGTAGAGCGCGGCGCCCTGGTGCGGGTTCTCGCCGTAGCGCAGGACGTTGTTGCGCGCGTAGGTGGCGCCCAGGAAGTCGGGGAAGCCGGAGTCGTCGGCGGCCGCGTAGTCGTCGGCGAACCAGGAGGCGACGGCCACGTCGTACGCGGCGGTGTGCTGGAAGGCCTCGCCGGCGAGCCGCTTGCGGGCGGTCAGGTCGAAGCCGCCGGACTGCACGGCCGCGAGGACGTCGGCGTACCGCTCGGGGCTGGTGACGATGGCCACGGACGGGTGGTTCTTCGCCGCGGCGCGGACCATGGACGGGCCGCCGATGTCGATCTGCTCGACGCACTCGTCCGGGGTGGCGCCGGAGGCGACCGTCTCGCGGAACGGGTAGAGGTTCACGACGACCAGGTCGAAGGGCTCCACGCCGAGCTCGGCGAGCTGCTCGCGGTGCGACTCCAGGCGCAGGTCGGCGAGGATGCCGGCGTGCACGCGCGGGTGGAGGGTCTTGACGCGGCCGTCCAGGCACTCGGGGAAGCCGGTCAGCTCCTCGACCTTGGTGACCGGCACACCTGCGGCGGCGATCTTCCCGGCCGTGGAGCCCGTGGAGACGAGCTCGACACCGGCCTCGTGCAGACCGCGGGCCAGCTCTTCGAGCCCCGTCTTGTCGTAGACGCTGACCAGCGCGCGGCGGATGGGCTTAACGGTGTCCGTGTTCACCGACATGAACCTTTCGTCCCTCAATGCGGTAGCCGTGCCGGGCGAGACGCCCCACGACGTCGACGAGCAGCGAGCGCTCGACTTCCTTGATGCGCTCGTGGAGAGCGTCTTCATCGTCCTCGTCCCGCACCTCGACCACGCCCTGGGCGATGATCGGGCCGGTGTCGACACCGTCGTCGACGAAGTGGACGGTGCATCCGGTGACCTTCGCGCCGTAGGCGAGGGCGTCGCGCACCCCGTGGGCACCGGGAAAACTGGGCAGCAGGGCCGGGTGGGTGTTGACCACGCGGCCGTCGAAGCGGGCGAGGAACTCCTTGCCGACGATCTTCATGAAGCCGGCCGAGACGACGAGGTCCGGCTCGTACGCGGCGGTGGCCTCGGTCAGGGCGCGGTCCCACTCCTCGCGGGTGGCGTGGTCCTTGACGCGGCAGACGTAGGTGGGCAGCCCGGCGCGCTCGGCACGCTCCAGGCCGGCGATGCCGTCGCGGTCGGCGCCGACGGCGACGACCTCGGCCCCGTACCCCTCGGGGTCGGCGGCGATGGCGTCGAGGAGGGCCTGCAGATTGGTACCGGACCCGGAGACCAGGACGACGAGGCGGGCGGCAGCCACTGGGTCACTCTTTCCGTGGTGTTTGTACGGTCGTACGAACGAATCGTGCCGCTCGATACGGGGAACCCTACGAATGGCTCGACCGTCAGCAACGATACCGGCACACGGGACGGCCCCCACGGGACGGGGGCGGAGCAGGGCGGTAGCGTCAGGGTCCGACGCCTGACGATCAGCGCACAGCGGCGGACGAGACAGCAGTGGAGACCACGGGTGCGGCCGTGGTCGCGACGACAGAGGGAAGACGTTCAGCAGATGCCGGAACGCCAGTCCACGAACGACGACAACCCGTTCGCACCGCCGCCCGAGGGCCGGCCGGACCAGCCGTGGCGGCCGCGGCGGCCGGAGGGCTCGGACGACGACGCGTCCGGGACCCCGGAAGCGTCCGACGGCCGCTGGAGCCCGCGCCAACCGGGCCCCTCGACGGACGGCTTCGGCCGGGGACCCGAGCGGCAGGGCGGCGGCCAGGGCGGGCCGGAGGGCGGTCCCGGCCAGGGCGGACCCGGGCGGGGCCAGGGGCTCCGCTGGGACCCGACGGACCCGGCGCAGCGGCGGGCGCGGTACGCGATCCTCGCGGGCATGTGGGCCTTCTTCTTCGCCATCTTCGAGATCCCGGAGCTGGCGCTGCTGCTCGGC
Organism: Streptomyces sp. NPDC056361; assembly: GCF_042262805.1. Lineage (NCBI taxonomy): Bacteria > Bacillati > Actinomycetota > Actinomycetes > Kitasatosporales > Streptomycetaceae > Streptomyces > Streptomyces sp. NPDC056361. The sequence goes on along the minus strand of NZ_JBHJQI010000206.1, from coordinate 3,628 downwards.
GCCCTCGGCCTCTACTGGGCGATCAGTTCGCTCCGCGCCAAGCCGAAGCCCCCCGCCGCCGACCTGTCGCCGACATCACAGCCCGCGTCCCAGCCCTCGGGACAGCCGCAGGCACAGGACCAGGGTCAGGGTCAGGGCCGACCCGAGGGCACGGTCCCGGGCCAGGGCCCCGCGTCGGTCCGCCCGTCCGGGCTGGGCGCCTCCGCCACCCCGGTGCGCTCGATGCGGACGGCCGCGATCAGCGGTCTCGTCGCGGCGAGCGTCGCCCTCATGATCGTCGCGGTCGGCTTCACCATGCAGCTCGTCTACAGCGACTTCTACGAGTGCCGCGACGACGCCCTCACCCACGCGGGCCAGCTCGCCTGCAACGACCTCCTGCCCAAGCCGCTGCGCGCGGGCTTCGGCGTCCGGGAGTAGTCCGGGGCCGGTCGACAGTCCGAGGCCGGCCGGCAGTCCGAGGCCGGTCGGGGCAGTTCGAAGCCAGTCGGCAGTCCGGGGCCGGTCGGCAGCCAGGGCTAGTCGGCGTCCTGCTCCGTCGGGGGCCGGTCCGCCGGCCCTTCCGGGGCCGGGAGCGGCGACGGGGCCGGGGCCGAGCGCTGCGACGGGGCCGGGAGCGGCGACGGCGGCGCGGGTTCCCAGGCGGCCGGGAGGTAGTCGTACGGCTCGTAGCCGGAGTCGTCGAGGTCGGCGAGGTCGTCAGCGGCGGGTACGGCTTCGGCGCCGGCCGGCCGGTCACCGGAGGGCGTCCGGCCGGGAGTCGCGGCCGGCGGCGGGAACGGCGTGGGGCCGGAGGAGGAGGCGGGTACCGGAGCCGCGGGTGCGGCCACCGGCGCCGGCGCGGGCTTCGGGCGCGGGACACGGCGGCCCCAGGCCCGTACCGCCAGCGCCGTCGGGACCCCGAGGCAGACGCTCCAGAGGACCGTCGCGGCGCCCGCCTGCCACCAGACGGGGCCGAACGCCGAAAGGCGGCCGCTGCCGATCGGGCCGCCCGCGGCGGCCGCGAGGACGGCGACGGCCGCCCCGCACCCCCAGGCCGCGCCGAGGGCCGTCAGGGCGGCCTCCCGGGCCGACCAGGTCCGTGCCGCGCGGCCCACGCGGTGGCCCTGGACCACGGCGGCGGCCAGCGGGACCGCGGCGGTCAGCCAGTGGACCCAGGTGCCGCGCCCGTCTGCCGGCAGCGCGGCGAGCAGCGGGAAGGGCGGCACGGCCGGGTCGCCGGTGAGGCCGAGCGGGGTCGCGAGCGCGCCCGTGCCGAGGGTGAAGCCGGGACCGAGCCCGTACGCGGCCCCCCAGACGGCCGCGTTCGGCAGCAGCGCCAGGACGAGCAGCAGGACCGTCACCCGACCGGACCACTCCCCCGAGAGGCCCGTGAACACGGCCTGGGCCTCGCCCGCGTGCCAGGCCAGCGAGACCGCCGCGGCCACCGCGCCGCCGCCGAGCAGGCTGACGAGTCCGAGCCCGGCCGCGCGCAGGGCGGCCGCCGCCTGCCGCTGCCCGGGGAGGGGGCGGCCGAGCGCCGTCCAGACCCCGGCCCCCGCCGCTCCCACCACGACGGCGGGCAGCCAGAGCCCGGCCGTGATCAGGTCGGCGGGCAGCGGGCCGCTCTCGCTGTAGACCACGATCACGGCCGCGACCAGCAGGTATCCCCCGGCGACCGCCCCCACCGCGCCGCCCGCGGAGGGGCGCGGACGGCCGCTGCCCTCGCCCGCGTCGAGGGTGTCGCGGGCGGCCCGGTGGACGAGCCAGACGGGCAGGGCGACCAGGAGCAGCGGGGCGACGCCGAGGGGGGCGGGGAGGCCGGACAGGGTGTCCGTGCGGACCAGGTCCACGCCGTGGGCGAGCAGCCAGAGCCCGGCGGCCAGGTGCATGGCCCCGCCGGGTCCGCTGTCGGGGTACGGGGAGCTGATCCAGGCGGCGATCACCAGGACCGCGAGCCCGCCGAGGCCGAGCCCCGCGGCGACCCCGCCGCGGACGCAGGCGGTGGCGAGCGCGGCGGAACGGCCGCCCTGGACCAGGGGGTGCTCGGTCACATGGGTCACGGGGTCATGCTGCCAACGACACGCGCTTTCGCGACGTAACAGGCAAACTTCCGTTGTGTCGCCCAAGATACGTTTATGTACTTTTCCGCCCAGAGACGCTCTGCGGGAGGTCGACACCGATGAGCCGGAGCACCGCGGATTCCGCCCCCTCCGCCACCCTGCCGCCCCCGAAGGAGCGGCGCAGGTTGCGCGAAGCCCTCGCCCTCAGCGAGGAGCAGGTCGCCGAGGCCATGGGCGTCACGAAGGCCACGATCAAGGCCTGGGAGACCGGGCGCTCCGCGCCCCGGGGCCGTAAGCGCGAGGCGTACGCGAAGCTGCTCGGCGCGTACGACGAGACCGGCGCGCCCCCCGCGCCCGAGGGTCCGGGCGCCGCGCCGACCACCCCGGGTGCCGCCCCTGCGGGTGCCGCCCCGGGCTCCGCGCTCCCGTCGGAGCCGTCCGGCACCCCGGCACCCGCCCCGACGCCGTCCGTCCCACCGATCACCCCCGGCACGTCGTCCGCCAACGTCCGGCCCAAGGCCGCCGTGAAGCGGGCCGCCAAGCCGCCGAAAGCCCCCTCCCCCGCGCCGGCCATCGCTCCCGGTCCGGCCCGCAGAACCGACCCGAGGCCGCAGGAGCGCCTGAAACCGGTGGCGGCGGTGGAGACCGGGGCGGCGGAAGCCGGAGCCGGCGAGACCTGGGCGGCGGAAGCCGCTGCGGGCCGCGCCGGGCCCGCGGAAGCCTGGGCGGCGGAAGCCGGAGCGGCCCCGGCCGTGCCGGGCCTCACCCCCGAGCAGGCCTTCGACGCGCTCTACGCGCACGCCGCGCCCGGCCTCGTCCACCAGACGTACCTGCTCACCGGACGCCGCCGGCTATCCCGCGAGTCCGTCGAGCACGCCTTCCACCACGCCTGGGACCACTGGCCCGAGGTCGCCGTCGACGCCGACCCGGTGGGCTGGGTGCGGGCAGCGGCGTACGAGTACGCCCTCTCGCCCTGGCACCGGCTGCGCCGCGCCCACAAGCACCCCGACGCCCCGCCGAGCGAGGCGAACCGGCGGGCACTGCTCGACGCGCTCCTCGAACTGCCGCCGCCCTACCGCCGCACCGTCCTGCTCTACGACGGACTCGGCCTCGACCTGCCCGAGACGGCGGCCGAGACCGAGGCGAGCACCCCCGCCGCCGCCAACCGGCTGCTGCACGCCCGGACCGTCCTCGGGCAGCGGATCCCCGAGCTCGCCGAACCGGAGGCGCTGCACCGGCGGCTGAGCGGGCTGGTCGCCGAGGCTCCGACGGCGACCCTGCCGGCGGCCCGCACCCTCAGGTCGGGGAGCGAGCGGCGCGGCCGCGCCTGGACGCGGGCCGTGCTCGGGGTGACGGCGGTCCTCATCGGCGTCACCGGCTTCGCCGCGGCGACCGCGCCGACCCGCTACATCCCGGTCAACGCCCCTGGCGAGACCGTCAACGGAGTGCCGGTGCGCGGCGGCCCGGAGAAGCTCCGACCGGAGGACCTGAAGCTCCGCGACAAGCTGCGCTCCGAGCCCCACCCGGGCCCCGAGCGCCTGGTCCCGGCGGCCGAGTAGCCGCCGCCGTACGCGAGAGGGCCCCGCCCT
>NZ_JBHJQI010000205.1:0-10620 GCF_042262805.1 Streptomyces sp. NPDC056361 | reverse complement strand
GGGAATCCCCGGGGCCGGCCGTTCCGGGTGAACGGTTCAGCACTCGATGATGTTCACCGCGAGACCGCCGCGCGCGGTCTCCTTGTACTTGACGCTCATGTCGGCGCCCGTCTCCTTCATGGTCTTGATGACCTTGTCGAGGGAGACCAGGTGGCTGCCGTCGCCGCGCATCGACATCTTCGCCGCGGTGACGGCCTTGACCGACGCCATGCCGTTCCGCTCGATGCACGGGATCTGGACGAGGCCGCCGACCGGGTCGCAGGTCAGGCCCAGGTTGTGCTCCATGCCGATCTCGGCCGCGTTCTCCACCTGCTCCGGGGAGCCGCCGAGGACCTCGGCGAGGGCGCCGGCCGCCATCGAGCAGGCCGAGCCGACCTCGCCCTGGCAGCCGACCTCGGCGCCGGAGATGGACGCGTTCTCCTTGAACAGCATGCCGACCGCGCCGGCCGCCAGCATGAAGCGGACGATGCCGTCGTCGTCGGCGCCGGGGACGAAGTTCATGTAGTAGTGCAGCACCGCGGGGATGATGCCGGCCGCGCCGTTCGTCGGGGCGGTGACCACCCGGCCGCCCGCCGCGTTCTCCTCGTTCACGGCCATCGCGTAGAGGGTGATCCACTCCATCGCGTGCGCGGCCGGGTCGCCCTCGGAGCGCAGCTTGCGGGCCAGGGTGGAGGCGCGCCGGCGGACCTTCAGGCCGCCGGGCAGGATGCCCTCGCGGGACATGCCGCGCGAGACGCAGGCCTGCATGACCCGCCAGATCTCCAGGAGGCCCTCGCGGATCTCCTCCTCGGTGCGCCAGGCCTTCTCGTTCTCCAGCATCAGCGAGGAGATCGAGAGCCCGGTCTCCTTCGCGAGGCGCAGCAGCTCGTCACCGGTCCGGAAGGGGTACTTCAGGACGGTGTCGTCGGGGACGATCGGGTTCTCGCCCTGCACGGCGTCCTCGTCCACGACGAAGCCGCCGCCGACCGAGTAGTACGTCTTCTCCAGGACCAGGCCGCCCTCCGCGTCGTACGCGAAGACCGTCATGCCGTTGGCGTGGTACGGGAGCGCCTTGCGCCGGTGCAGGATCAGGTCGGCGTCGAAGTCGAAGGGGATCTCGTGGGCGCCGAGCAGGTTGATCCGGCCGCTCTCCTTGATCCTCTCGAACTCGTCGTCGGCGGTCTCGACGTTCACGGTGCGGGGCGAGTTGCCCTCCAGGCCGAGGAGCACCGCCTTGGGGGTGCCGTGGCCGTGGCCGGTCGCGCCCAGCGAGCCGTACAGCTCCGCTCGTATCGTCGCCGTGTGGGCGAGCAGGCCCTCGTTCTTCAGCCGGCGCGCGAACATCCGCGCGGCGCGCATGGGCCCCACCGTGTGGGAGCTCGACGGGCCGATGCCGATCGAGAACAGGTCGAAGACCGAGATGGCCACGGGAGGACTCCTTGTGGGGGGCTAGACGCCGTTGTCTGCCGGGGTGGAGCAGAAAGGCTGAGCATGGAACGGGGCACCGCGCTCACTGTCCAGTGTGCGCGGTGCCCCGGAGCTTTCGTACGAACAAAAGCGTACGAAATTACTTCAGGCCGGGGTACAGCGGGTGCTTGTCCGCCAGGGCGGTCACCCGGGCCTTGAGCGCCTCGGCCTTGTCGGCGTCGAAGCCCGGCTTCAGGGTCTCCGCGATGATGTCGGCGACCTCGGTGAAGTCGTCCGCCTGGAAACCGCGGGTCGCGAGCGCCGGCGTGCCGATGCGCAGACCGGAGGTGACCATCGGCGGGCGCGGGTCGTTCGGAACGGCGTTCCGGTTGACCGTGATGCCGACCTCGTGGAGACGGTCCTCGGCCTGCTGGCCGTCCAGCTCGCTGTCGCGCAGGTCGACGAGGAGCAGGTGCACGTCCGTGCCGCCGGACAGGACCGACACACCGTGCGCGGTGACGTCGTCCTGGACCAGGCGCTCGGCGATGATGCGGGCGCCGTCCAGGGTGCGCTGCTGGCGCTCCTTGAACTCCTCCGAGGCCGCGACCTTGAAGGAGACGGCCTTGGCCGCGATCACGTGCTCCAGCGGGCCGCCCTGGAAGCCGGGGAAGACCGAGGAGTTCAGCTTCTTCGCGAACTCCTTCTTCGCCAGGATGATGCCGCCGCGGGGGCCGCCGAGCGTCTTGTGCGTGGTGGAGGTCACCACGTCCGCGTACTCGACCGGGTTCGGGTGCAGACCGGCCGCGACCAGGCCCGCGAAGTGGGCCATGTCGACCCACAGGTAGGCCTCGACCTCGTCGGCGATCCGGCGGAACTCCGCGAAGTCCAGCTGGCGCGGGTAGGCGGACCAGCCCGCGATGATGACCTTCGGGCGGTGCTCCTTGGCGAGGCGCTCGACCTCGGCCATGTCGACCAGGCCGGCCTCGTCCACGTGGTACGCGACCACGTTGAACTGCTTGCCCGAGAAGTTCAGGCGCATGCCGTGGGTCAGGTGACCGCCGTGCGCCAGGTCCAGGCCCAGGATCGTGTCGCCGGGCTGGGCGATGGCGAAGAGGGCGGCCTGGTTCGCGGAGGCGCCGGAGTGCGGCTGGACGTTGGCGTACTCGGCGCCGAACAGGTCCTTGATCCGGTCGATCGCGATCTGCTCGGCCACGTCGACGTGCTCGCAGCCGCCGTAGTAGCGGCGGCCCGGGTAGCCCTCGGCGTACTTGTTGGTGAGGACGGAGCCCTGGGCCTCCATGACGGCGACCGGAGCGAAGTTCTCCGACGCGATCATCTCGAGGGTGGACTGCTGACGGCGGAGCTCGGCGTCGACGGCGGCGGCGACGTCGGGGTCCAGCTCGTGGAGGGGAGTGTTCAGAAGCGACATGAATCGATCCCTTGGGGGTCTCGGTTAGCCGGCGGTGAAGGCGGTGTACTCGTCGGCGGAGAGCAGGTCCTTCGGCTCGTCCGCGAGGCGCACCTTGAACAGCCAGCCGCCCTCGAACGGGGCGGTGTTCACCAGCGCCGGGTCGTCGACGACGTCCTGGTTCGCCTCGACGACCTCACCGGTCACCGGGGAGTACAGCTCGCTGACGGACTTGGTCGACTCCAGCTCGCCACATTCCTCGCCCGCGGTCACGGTGCTGCCGACCTCGGGGAGCTGGACGTACACGATGTCGCCGAGCGCGTTCGCCGCGTGCTCGGTGATGCCGACGGTCGCGACGCCGTCAACGGCGTCCGTCAGCCACTCGTGCTCCTTGCTGTAGCGAAGCTGCTGGGGGTTGCTCATGGCCTGATTCTCCTGGATCGGGGGAGTACTGATGTACGTGGGTCTTGCGGGGTGAGACGCCGGGTGAGACGAATGCGTCACTTCTGGCGCTTGTAGAACGGCAGCGCCACGACCTCGTAGGGCTCGTGGGTGCCGCGGATGTCCACACCTACACCCGTGGTGCCGGGAGTCGCGTGCGCCGCGTCGACGTAAGCGATGGCGATCGGCTTGCCGAGGGTCGGGGACGGGGCGCCCGAGGTGATCTCGCCGACGACCTCGCCGCCGAAGACGACCGGGAAGCCCGCGCGGGGGACGCGGCGGCCCTCGGCGATCAGGCCGACCAGCTTGCGCGGCGGGGCGGTCTCGGCGCGCTCGGCGGCGGCCTCCAGCGCCTTGCGGCCGACGAAGTCGCCGGTCTTCTCGAACTTCACGACCCGGCCGAGGCCCGCGTCGAAGGGGGTGAGGGCGGTGGTCAGCTCGTGGCCGTACAGCGGCATGCCCGCCTCCAGGCGGAGCGTGTCGCGGCAGGACAGGCCGCAGGGGATCAGGCCGACGCCCGCGCCCGCCTCGGTCAGCGCCGTCCAGACGCCCTCCGCGTGCTCCGGCTTCAGGAACAGCTCGAAGCCGTCCTCTCCGGTGTAGCCGGTACGGGCGATCAGCGCGGGCACGCCCGCGACCGTGCCGGGCAGGCCGGCGTAGTACTTCAGGCCGTCCAGGTCGGCGTCGGTGATCGACTTCAGGATGCCGGGGGACTCCGGGCCCTGGACCGCGATCAGGGCGTACGCGTCGCGGTCGTCGCGGACCTCGGCGTCGAAGCCCTCCGCGCGGGCCACGAGCGCGTCCAGGACGATCTGCGCGTTGGAGGCGTTGGCGACGACCATGTACTCGGTCTCGCCGAGGCGGTAGACGATCAGGTCGTCGAGGATGCCGCCGTCCTCCTGGCAGATCATCGTGTAGCGGGCGCGGCCGTTGCCCACCGTGGAGATGTTGCCGACGAGGGCGTAGTCCAGCAGGTCGACGGCCTGCGGGCCGGTGACCGTGATCTCACCCATGTGGGAGAGGTCGAAGAGGCCGGCCGCCGTGCGGACGGCGTTGTGCTCGTCGCGCTCGCTGGCGTACCGCAGCGGCATGTCCCAGCCCGCGAAGTCGGTCATGGTCGCGCCCAGCGAACGATGCAGGGCATCGAGGGCGGTCAGACGGGGGGCAGTGCTCATGGGGTGGCTCCCGGGTCCCAAGGGCGTGATCGGTGACGAAACACATGACGGGCGAGGACGTCCTCCCCATCTGTCATGGAACCTGAGAGGTTCACCGAGAGCATCTCGTCACCGAGAGATCGGCTTGCACCTTGGGTGGGGACACGGCACGGTGTCCCGCTTTTCAGATCTGCCTCATCCGCGCGGTACGGGGCCTGAGAGATTCAAGGGAGGGTCTTGCTCCTTCGGCGTCCGGACGCCCTGGGGCGGCCCGGAACTCTCCCGCGCGGATTCGAGCGGCCGGTATGCGATTGTGTGGCGACTGTGCGCGCCTGGCGGGCACATCATTGCATGCGGTGTCGGCGGGGCAAATCGCTTGTGTCTCATTACCGTTTCTTTACACTTTGTGGGCAAGGGTCTCCTCAGGTCTCCTGAGACCCGACAGGGGGAGAGCGATGAGGATCGAGCACACCGGCGCCTACGCGACCGGCACCGGCATACCGGCCCAACGGGCCCGCGCCAGGACCCGCCGCCGCGGCCGGCTCCTGCGCGACCTCCGCGAGCGCGGCGGCCGCGGCCCCGGCGCCCTCGTCTTCGCCGCCGGCGACCTCGTCGTCGTCTCCGGCCTGCCCGGCAGCGGCAAGTCCACCCTCATGAAGCGCGCCGCCGAGGGCCACGTCATCGACTCCCAGGACACCCGCGAGCGCTGGGAGGTCCGCATGCCCCGCCTCCTGCCGTACGCCCTCTACCGCCCCCTCGTCCGCCTCGCGCACTACGCCGGGCTCCGCCGCGTCCTGCGCTCCGGCGCGAGCGCGATCGTCCACGACTGCGGCACCCAGTCCTGGGTGCGCGGCTGGCTCGCCCGCGAGGCCCGCCGCCGGGGCAGCGCCCTGCACCTGGTCCTCCTCGACGTGACCCCGGACACCGCGCGGGCCGGGCAGGACGCCCGGGGCCGCGGCGTCTCCGCCTACGCCTTCGCCCGGCACCGGCGGGCCGTCGGCCGGCTGCTGCGGGCCGCCGAGACCGGCAGCCTGCCGCCCGGCTGCACCTCCGTCACCCTCCTCGACCGCGCCGCCGCCGACACCCTCCGCCGCATCTCCTTCCGCGACGCCGCCTGACCGCGGCGGGGGACCCGTACCCTCCCTTTTGGCCACGGCGGCACCGGGGCGGCGTTAGGGTGCTGCCGGGCGGCCGGTACGGCAGGCCGTGCGAGAAGGGGAAACGCGACCGTGGACGTGACGTGGCCGGGCAACGAGCTCGAAGAGGTCCTTGCCGCCTCACTCGGCAACCCCGCGGCGGGAGGCCGGCTCGTCGAGGTGCTGGGCCGCAGCCAGGTCTGGGTGCCCCTGCCGAACGGCGGCGGCCCCGACAGCCCCGACCTCGACCTGCCCACCATGGAGATCGACGGCGCGGCCTTCGTCCCCGTCTTCAGCTCCGAGCAGCAGTTCCTCGCCTGTGTCGGTGACCACATGTCGTTCGCCGTCGCCCCCGCCCGCGACTTCGCCCGCGGCCTGCCCCCGCAGCTCGGCATCGCCCTGAACCCGGGCGGCGCCGCCGGGGTCCCGCTGCCCCCGCCCGCCGTCGCCGAGCTCTGCCGCACCGGCCGCACCCCGCTCGACGGCCCCGCCACCGGCGGCCGCGTCCGGCTCTTCGAGCCCGACTGGCAGGACGACCCCGTCGACTTCCTCGCCGCGGCCTCCGCCGAGTTCGAGGCCACCGGCGTCGTCACCAGCGCCCGCCGCGCGCTCGCCAGCGTCGAGGGCACCGAACCCGCCCTCTTCATCGGCGTCCAGCTCGCCCACTGGGAGGGCGCCGACCGCAACGCGCCCCTGGACGCCCTCGGCCGCGCGCTCGGCCGGGTCGAGGTCGCCTGGCCGGTCAACCTCATCCTGCTCGACATGGCGCAGGACCCGGTCGGCGACTGGATGCTGGAGCGGGTGCGCCCGTTCTACCAGCGCGCCGCCGTGTGAGCGGCCCCCTGTTTAAGCTGAACTGACCGGTGAGCCGAGCCGACTCGGCGGCGGCACGAAACCGCGCGGAAGCCGCGCGGACATGGTGGACGGAATGAGGGGCGGGGACCCATGGTGAGCGCGTCAGGCACCGCTGCGGCCGGCGAGGTCGAGCGCATGCTGCGCGAGGTGGCACCGGGACGCTACGACGCGTACGAGCAGTTGCTGCACGCCCTCGCCGACGGCGAACTCTGGATGCTGCTCTGGCACGGTTCGCCCGGCTCCTCCGACGCCCAGTACGGGAACATGGAGGTCGACGGCTTCGGCTACGCGCCCTGCGTCACCTCCCCCCAGGAACTGGCCGCCTCCGGCTGGAACCGCGCCCACGAGCTCGTCACCGGCCGCGACATCGCCCGCGCCCTCTACCCGGACCGCTGGGGCGTATGGCTGAATCCGCACGCCCCAGGCGGCGGCGTCGGCATCCCCTGGGCCGACCTGCGCCGGATCGCGACCGGCCTCGACCGGATGCCCGCCGGACCGCTCCGCGTCTCCGAGCCGGCCCTGGAGATCCCGCAGTTCTACGCCCTGCTCACGCAGAACGCGCACCGCACCCCGGCCGTCCGGGCGCTGCGCCGCGGCTGGGTGCAGCCCGCGCTCGGCTCCCCGTACCTCGCCATCGGCCTCGACCTGTACGACACCTCCGCGGCGGCCGTCGACGCGGTCCGCTCGATGATGCGCCAGTCGATCGGCTCCGTACCCGACGGGCTGCCCGTCTCGACGGTCGCCCTCTCCGACGCGTACGACCCGGTGGCGCTCTGGCTGCGGGCGAACGCGCGCCCGTTCTACGACCGCGAGGCGCACGCGGGCCGCGGTTCCGCCCCCGTTCCGGGGTACGGATACCCGCCGCCGGCGCCGTCCGGATACTGAGACACCTCACTTCTCCCCATACGCCCCGGAGGCCCCACAGGGCCTCGCCGGGGCCCTTCTTTCGCCCCAATTGAGGAGCCCAAAGGCCCCGTTGGGCGACATGCCCGATTGGGGCGAAGAGGACCCGAGATGGTCCGCTCACGTGATCACGACGTCCGGATAACGGAAGTCGCAGCACCGCATCACGTTTGAGCAAACATTCCTCGTCAGGGCTGGCGGGTGATCACAAGCGCATTGAAGACTCCCCGGAACACCGGGTGTTCGGCTCCTTTCGAGCAGATGCCCAGCAGGTTGTTCCACCGAGCCGCTACCCGCGGCGGGCAAGGGCCGGCTACCGGCGGCCGAGAGGGGTCCTCACCACGATGACGGCACCACTGCACGAGACGAGTGCGGGCGAGGCGACCGCCACCGTCGACGGCGCGCCCGACGCACCCGGCACCCCGGACGGCACCGGCACGGCCGCCAAGGCGATCGAGGGCCGCTCGCCCTGGAAGATCGCCTGGACCCGCCTCAAGCGCGACAAGCTCGCCCTCGCCGGCGCCGTCGTCGTCGGCTTCCTGGTCCTGGTCGCGATCTTCGCCCCGGTCATCGTCGGCCTCCTCGGCCACCCGCCGGACGAGTTCCACGAGGACCAGATCGACCCGCTCTTCGGCACCCCGATCGGCTCCTGGGGCGGCGTCAGCTCCGACTTCCTCTTCGGCGTCGAGCCCGTCAACGGCCGCGACGTCTTCAGCCGCATCGTCTACGGCGCCCGGATCTCGCTGCTCGTCGCCTTCCTGGCGGCGGTCTTCGCCGTCGCCCTCGGCACGGTGCTCGGCATCATCGCCGGCTACTTCGGCGGCTGGATCGACGCGGCCCTCAGCCGGGTCATGGACGTCATGCTGGCCTTCCCGCAGCTGCTCTTCACGATCGCCCTGGTCTCGGTCCTGCCGAACAAGCTCCTCGGACTCGACGGATCGGGCGTCCGCATCGCCGCCCTGGTGCTCGTGATCGGCTTCTTCGGCTGGCCGTACGTGGGCCGCATCGTCCGCGGCCAGACCCTCTCGCTGCGCAACCGCGAGTACGTCGAGGCCGCCCAGAGCCTGGGCGCCGGCCGCTTCTACATCCTGCGCCGCGAGCTGCTGCCCAACCTGATCGCGCCGATCACGGTCTACGCGACCCTCATGATTCCCACCAACATCCTCACCGAAGCGGCGCTCAGCTTCCTCGGCGCGGGTGTGAAGCCTCCCACCGCTTCCTGGGGGCAGATGCTGTCGACGGCCATCACCACCTACGAAGCGGACCCCCTCTTCATGGTGATCCCCGGCCTCGCGATCTTCATCACCGTCCTGGCGTTCAACCTCTTCGGCGACGGCGTGCGCGACGCGCTCGACCCGAAGGGCTCCCGCTGACCGTTCGCCGACGACACGCAAGACCCGCCCCTGCCGCTGGCGACAGGAGGCCCATCCCCACTCGGCGGACCGCCGTAACGGCCGCCACTATCCCGGAGGTTGTTGGACCCATGCTGAAGAGCTCCCAGCGCAGAATCGCCGCGGGCGCGCTGCTTGCCGCGGCCACGATGGTCGCCGCCACGGCTTGTGGTGGCGGTGCCAAGTCCGGTGACGGCGGCAACGGCAAGGCGAGCGCGGCCGGCTTCAACGCCGCCGTGAACAAGGTCGCCAGCCCCTCCACCAAGAAGGGCGGCGAGCTGAAGTTCATCGGCTCGCAGGAGGCCGACTCGTGGGACCCGCAGCGCGGCTACTACGGCTTCGTGTGGGACTTCCAGCGCTACTACACGCGCCAGCTCGTCACCTTCAAGGCCGAGCCGGGCTCCGCCTCCACCGAGCTCGTCCCGGACCTCGCCACCGACGCCGGCAAGATCTCCGAGGACGGCCTCACCTACACCTTCACGCTGAAGGACGGGGTGACCTGGGAGGACGGCAAGCCGATCACCTCCAAGGACATCAAGTACGGCATCGAGCGCGTCTGGGCCCAGGACGTCATCTCCGGCGGCCCGATCTACCTCCAGCAGGTCCTCGACCCCAAGGGCGAGTACAAGGGTCCCTACAAGGACACCTCCGCGGACAAGCTCGGCCTGAAGGCCATCGAGACCCCGGACGACAAGACCATCATCTTCAAGCTGCCGGTCGCCAACGGCGACTTCCTGCAGATGCTGGCCATGCCCGCCGCCTCCCCGGTCCGCCAGGACAAGGACACCAAGGCCAAGTACGGCCTGAACGTCTTCTCCTCCGGCCCGTACAAGTGGCAGTCGTACACGCCGAACAAGTCCATGAAGCTGGTCCGCAACGACAAGTGGGACCAGAAGACGGACAACGTCCGCAAGGCGCTTCCGGACACCATCAGCGTCACGTTCACCACGAACGCCGACGACATGGACAACCGCCTGATCGAGGGCGAGTACGACCTCGACATCAACGCGACCGGTGTCGGCGCCTCCGCCCGCCAGAAGGTGCTCCAGCAGCACAAGGAGAACGCGGACAACCCGCAGACGGGCTTCATCCGCTACGCGGTCTTCCCGCAGACGGTCATCTCCAACATCGAGTGCCGCAAGGCGATCATCTTCGCCGCCGACTCGAAGTCCCTCCAGACCGCCCGCGGCGGCCCGCAGGCCGGTGGCGACATCGCCTCCAACATGCTCCCGCCCGGCCTCAAGGGTGCCGACCCGAAGGCCGACCCGTACGGCAAGCTCGGCGGCGCCCCGGACCTGGTCAAGGCCAAGGACGCGCTGAAGAAGTGCGGCAAGCCGAACGGCTTCAAGACCACGATCGCGGTCCGCAACAACAAGAAGATCGAGATCGCGACCGCCGAGTCCCTCCAGCAGTCGCTGAAGGCCGTCGGCATCGAGGCCGAGATCGACCAGTTCGACGGCGCCCAGACCTCCGGCATCATCGGTTCGCCGAAGGTCGTCAAGGAGAAGGGCTACGGCATCATCATCATGGGCTGGGGCGCCGACTTCCCGACCGGCCAGGGCTTCCTCCAGCCGCTGACGGACGGCCGCTTCATCCTGCAGAGCGGTAACAACAACTTCTCCGAGCTGAACGACCCGGCCGTCAACGGCCTGTTCGACCAGGCGCTGAAGGAGACCGACCCCGACAAGGCCGGCGAGCTCTACAAGCAGATCAACGCGAAGGTGTCGGAGGCCGCGGTCTACCTGCCCTTCACCCACGAGAAGAACATCATCTGGCGCAGCTCCCGGCTGACCAACGTCTACACGGCGGACGCCTACAACGGCCGCTACGACTACGCGTCGCTCGGCGTCGTCAAGTAATCCGACCCGCTCCACCGGCGCACCACCCGCCGCCAGGTCCGAAGGGCAGGTGATGGCCGTGGGCGGCGGCCGGGGAACCCGATCGGG
>NZ_JBHJQI010000204.1:4460-10653 GCF_042262805.1 Streptomyces sp. NPDC056361 | reverse complement strand
CGGGTGTTTTGTCGGTTTCGGTGAAAGTAGTTCGACTGGGCTTGGGCATGGGATAAAACTGCAGCTCAGGAAGACTGCTCCCCGCTCGCGCGGGGATGGGTCCAACGGGGTGGACCCCACCCCGTCCGGCCGCGGCTGCTCCCCGCTTGCGCGGGGATGGGTCCTTCCGGCTCTCCCCGTGGGAGGGCATGACGCGCTGCTCCCCGCACGTGCGGGGATGGTCCGTCTCCTTCTCGGTGGCGAGGACGGCGAGCGCGCTGCTCCCCGCGCCCACGGCCTGGCCCTGGAGATGCTGGCCGGCCCGCTGCCCGGCGGAGCGGGGCTTGAGATCGGCGAGGGGCCGAAGGCGCCGCCGCAGGTCGGAAGTTCTTCGTCAGATGGGCGATACCGGATGCCGCGCGGCCGACAGATCCGGCCCGGCCTGCTGGAGTCCGGCCTCTGGCACATCAAGCCACTCGCGAGAACTACCAGAACATCTCCGACTCAGGTCACTAGGCTGAACGCGGGCAGGACAGCGACGAGGTCCGGGGGGCGGCCGTGACGCAGGGGGCGCGACCGGGGCAAGTGATCGGAGGCCGCTATCGGCTGGTCTCCGAGCTTGGGTCCGGAGGGTTCGGGCGGGTGTGGAAGGCCTATGACGAGACCCTGTGCATCGACGTCGCGGTCAAGGAGTTGTGGCTGTTCCCGATGATGTCCGAGGACGAGCGGGCCCAACGGCTGGCCCGCGCGACCCGCGAGGCCCGCAACGCCGCCCGGCTGCGCGACCATCCGAACATCGTTGGGGTCCACGATGTCGTCGTCGAGAACCGGCTCCCCTGGGTCGTCATGCAGCTGATCGACGGCTGCTCCCTGCAGGAGCGGCTCGACGCCCACGGACCGCTGTCGGTGGAGGAGACCGCAGGGCTCGCGGCGAAGCTGCTCGGGGCGCTCGGGGCGGCGCACGAGGCGGGAACCGTGCACCGCGACGTGAAGCCGGCCAACGTCATGCTCGCCGGGACCGGCGAGGTCCTCCTCGCCGACTTCGGTATCGCGGTCCACCACAACGACACCGCCCTGACGGCCGCGGGGACGGTCATCGGCTCTATGGAGTACATGGCACCCGAGCGGGCGCGGGGCACCGACGGACTCGCGGCGAGCGACCTGTTCTCGGCCGGGACGACGCTCTATCAGGCGGTCGAGGGAATCTCGCCGTTCCGGCGCGGCACCCCCACCGGCTGCCTCTCCGCCGTCCTCTTCGAGGAGGCCCCGCCGCCCACCCGGGCCGGACGGCTCGCACCGCTCCTCGCGGGTCTGCTGGAGAAGGACCCGGACCGCCGCCTGACCGTCCCGGAGGCGCTGGCGGCGCTGGCTGCCCCGGACGCGCGGGAAGCGCCGGACGCACCCAGCATGCCGGAGGCGCCAGGCATACCGGACGCGCCCGGCGGGCCGGGTCTGCCAGACGTGCTCACCGTCACCGCGCCTCGCCCCAGTCTCCCGGCGACCGCGCCCACCGGGCCGCCGCGCCGCTCTTCCGCGCCGCGTCGGCGGGCCGTCGGAGGCCTCGCGCTCCTGCTGTGCGGCGCGGCGATGGTGTGGACGGCCTGGTCGGTCTGGCCCTTCGGGAGCACCGACGACCCCCGAGCCGCCTGCGACGACGCCTTCCGGGCCATCGGCGCGTTCCAGGAGGCAAACCCCTCGTACGCCGAAGGCCTCCGCCTCGGCGATCCGGCCGTGACAAGCGGGGCGCACCGGCTGGCGAAGCGGCTCCGCGACGCGTCCGCCAGGACCAAGAACCCCGGCGTGACTACCGCCCTCGACGGCTACGCGCGCACCTTCGAGGAAAGGACCGGCGACACCGTGCGGGACTCCGCGTACGTCGATGTCGTCACCGCGTGCGAGGAGGTGGGCAGCGTTGCCTCGAGTTAGTGATCTGAGTCGGGACGGCTGTCCGGACCCGGGCCGCTCCCCGGCTACAGTCGCGGGCAGGGGCCCGGAGCCACTTTCACTGGCTCCGGGCCCCGCCCGTCGGGACCGGCCGGTCAGTCGTTCTTCTCCGGCGGGGTGAGCAGGGCGAAGAAGGCCTCCGCGTCCTCCTTGCCCAGCTGGCCCTCCACGACCGCGTACCGGCGCAGCGTGGCGAGGGTGTCCTTCGCCGGGATCTCCCAGCGGGTGTGGGCCTCGCGGGTGATCTCGCCGAGGCAGTGGTGGGCGGACTCGGGGTGGTGGCGGATGAACCAGGCGAGCATTTCCGCGACCGGCCGTGAGACCCACAGGTGCAGCCAGTCCTCCTCCTGCGCCGGCTTCTGCGGCCGGGCCTGCACCTGGCGGTCCAGGTCGATGGTCTCGGCGAAGTCGTGCAGCACCGCGCCCTCGATGGTGGGGCCCAGCAGGCGGGTGGGCAGGACGCAGTCCAGGCTGCTGGCGACGTTCCAGGCCAGCGCGTCGGCGATCTCGCGGACGGAGTCCTCGTTGCGGGCGCGCAGCACCCACCGCTTGCGTACGTCCGGCCGGCCCCACAGGGTGCCGTGGAAGTCGGCGGCGAAGTGGGCGCGGACCTCCACCGCCCCGCGGGACAGCTGGTCGCGGTCACCGGCCGACATGACGGCCCGGACGCCCTCGTGGGAACGCTGGCGTGCCTCGACCCAATCGTCGGCCACGGCCCGGGCCCACTGGTCGCGGCCGCCGACCAGGGCCTGCGGCTGGGGCACCTCGCTGTTGCCGCGCGAGATGTAGGCCCGCAGGGTGGAGGCGGTGATGCCGCCGAGCTCCGCCATCTCCGGCACCCCGATCAGCTGGGCGCCGGTCAGCTCGGGGGTGGCGACGTCGACCACGCACCTCTCCGGCGGCAGCGCGCCGTCGCGCTCGGCACGGCGGGCGGCCCACAGCGCCAGATGGTCGCCCCAGTTCTCCACCGCCGGGGTCGGCGCCTCGGCGTCGATCTGCGAGATGGTGAGCACGCAGGCCCGGGCCGGGTCGGCGCGCCGGTCGAGCATGTCGGCGGCGCTGACCGTGACCGCGGCGCGCGCCTTGCGCTGCTCGTAGTCCTGCTCGACCGGGTCCCAGACCTGCCCGGGCCGGTACCAGGCGGCGCCGTCGAACCAGTAGCCGCCGGCCCGGAACAGCAGCTGCTTGCCGTCCCAGGTGCTGTGCAGGGAGGAGGTGTCGTCGTCCTTCATCAGCAGGACGGTCCGGCCGTGCTCGGGGTGGTAGCGCACCGACCAGTGCACTGACCGCGCCTGTCGTTTGCTTACCACCGGGCATACCAAGGGCTGTTTCTCGCGCTGATGGGTCGGGCCTGCCGGTATCTGCTGTGGGACGACGGAGCCGGCTGCTGCTCCCCGTTGTGAGGGCATCGTCCCTGCGGCGCGGGTTCACTGCGTCAGCGGCAGCTCCCCGTACTCATGGGGTGTCGTGGTGGTGGCTTGGATGGGTGATGCGGTTTCCGTATAAGGCTCGGAGCTTTGCATGGTGTATGCGATTTCTGTATGCCGGGCGGGTGGGGGAGAGCCGCAGGCTCTTGTCAGCTCCTGTTCGTGATGACCTCTTGCCTCCTCCCCGGGGTGGCCTGCTGGCCAGGGAGTGTGCTCCTCGGCACGCCCTGCGCCTGTGTTGTCTGATGCTTCTGCTCCCTGCAGGGCCGGTGAGGGCTGGAGCCTGGTGCCGGTGGAACTGCCTTGTGCGTCGCCGGGGGCTGGCGAGTGGGGGCCTGAGACAAGGGCGGCGCCAGCGGGGCCTGACCAGAGAACAGCTTGCCAAGCTGATCAGGTGCTCCGTGTCCACGATCCAGCGGGCGGAGTCGGGCGATCGTCCGCCCTCTCTGTCGATGTGCCCCACGTCGCCAGTGCGCGTGCTCGATGAATTCCTGCGCGTGCGCAGGCTGCTGGTGAACTGACGACGCTTGGTTGATGTGCTACGCGTGTGCCCCACGCGATCACCGCGTGGGGCACACGGGCGCGGTGGATGTTGCTCGGCAGCCTCGAATCAGACGGCGAAGGCTTGACCGCACACGAGGCAGTGGTAGGGACCGGACGCGGCTTCGGGCACTTTCACAGGCTCATGCGAATGACAGGGGGACGTGACGATGACCATGTCGTCGGGCTCGGTGAGCGGCGAAGGGACCCCCGGAGCATTCACGCCGCCCTTGAGGCTGAACTTCACATGCTTGCTCCGAGCTTCACCCGAAAGGGGGGGGCGAAGCGGGGAACAGGGCGCATCCCGCCGGGCCAGACACCAGGATGTGGATCACTTCGCGCCGGTTCGCCGTCCTGGCGTGAGGAGGCACTCCCGGCTTGCGCCGGATGGTCCGACACGCCTGCGAGCCGGGGGCGGGTGCCGATCGCCGGAGAACCCACGTACAAGGAGTGCGGCGCGGGTCCGGCTCCTTGCGCGCCGGCTGCCCATGTACAACTTCCTGCACGACGCCCTGGCCAACTTCCTGGGCGGCATCACCGCCGCCGCCTGCGCTGCCACCGCCACGTGGGCCTACCACCGGGTCAAAGCCGCCCGGCGCATGACCCGCCCCGGTGATCCAACCACCGCGCCCGAGCCCACCGCCCCCACGGGCCGTTCTGGTGGGCATGGAACCGATTGACCCGATCCACCTGTCCGAGCCCGGCCTCGTCGTCCTGGACATCACAGCCGCCGACGAGGCGACCGTCCACGCCGCAGCCGAGCAGCTCGACCGGCACTGGGCCACCTCGGGCGCTCTGCGCGTCCGCCGGGTACCAGGAGATCCGGGTGTGACCGCCCGGCTCTACGCCGACGTGCGGCGCTGATACGGGGACTCCGGTGTCGATGGCGCGCCCGGGCGCCCGACGCGCCATCGGCTATGAACACCCGCTACATGTGCACGCCCTCGGCCCGTCCTGTCAGACGCCCGTGGAACCACGGGCGCCCCGCCCCTGCTGTCCGCGGTGGTACTGACGGAGCTGGCGGCGTCGGTGCCGGCTTGCGCGGCGGTCCAACAGCTCCCCGGATCGCCCCGCCAGTGTCGGTGCCTTTGGGGCTTCAGCGCCTACTCCGGAGGGGTGGGTGTCGACCCGGAGGTGTGGTTCCTCCACCGCTTCACGCCCCAGCGCCAGGCGCCGACGGCCATGGCCACAAGGATGGCGGCGGCGATGTTGCCGGCGACGTCGTGCACGAAGAAGGACATCACGGTCTCGGCCTGCTGAGGCGTCAGGGAGGCTGCGGAGGTGAGCTTCAGGGAGGCGTCGGTGGTCGCTTCGGAAGGAGTCATGCCATCAGCGAACCGCCCTTGCACCCGAACTCCCAGTGATCCGGATGACCCCGGAAACGCTCGAACACCGCAGCTCGGAGCATGTATGAAACCAGCTCCTGTCGAACGGCACGGCCGTTCAGGAACGTTCAGCCTGTTTCGCGGACGTTCAGGCAGAGCCTCCCCTACCGTTGGATGCCACGCCATGACGGGGGACGGGGGAGAGGCAGTGACGCAGGTCGAGAGCGGGGCGGATCCGCGGGACGTCGAGGCCGTCGCCGAGTATGAGGAGGCGCTCCAGGTCTTCGTCTTCGACCTGAACAAAATGCACATCCACTTCGGCGCCCCGTCCTACTCCCAGATCGTCGGCGCCTCGGTTCGGCCCAAGCTCACCAAGGCCGGCGTGAACGAGGTGCTGTCCGGCAAGAGACTTCCCTCGCGTGAGGCGCTGCTGGAGTTCGTCCGAGTCGTGAGCAACCCACCCTTCCCGCCGCCGGGGACACCGGTCGGGCACGTTGCTGACCGGCAGCTCATGGACCACTGGCGCGACAGGTGGGCAGCGGTCAAGCTCCTCCAGCGGCAGGTTCAGGCCCCCTGGAAGCGCCTGAAGAACACGGCCAGGGAAACGCTCGAACAAGCCGTGAGCGAAGCCGAGAACATCCGTAAAGCGGTGCATGAAGAAGCGGACAGGGTCCGTAGGGATGCCCTGGCGGAGGCGGATGCCATTCGTGCGGCGGCACGCGAGGAAGCGGCCCGGATCGTGAACTCGGCCGTGCAACGCTCCGCCGGCATCGTGCCCTTGCAAGTGGATACCGCTGCCTTCCATGGTGCGTGGAAGACGCCCGTAGCAGCTGAGCCCCCGGCCCCCACCAACACGGACTACGACCCTCCGCCGCCGCCCTTCTGGTTCGCGGTACCGGAACCCCGCCCCCTGCTGCCGGAGGACGGCGGCTCGGAGCCCGTTGTCCAGCTCTCGCCAGGCACCTGGTACCTGGCGAT
>NZ_JBHJQI010000204.1:0-4361 GCF_042262805.1 Streptomyces sp. NPDC056361 | reverse complement strand
CTGGTTCGCGGTACCGGTCCTCCGCCCCCTGCTGCCGGAGGACGGCGGCTCGGAGCCCGTTGTCCAGCTCTCGCCAGGCACCTGGTACCTGGCGATCGAGCGACGAGGCCAGCACCTTCTCGTGCAGACGGATGACGGAGTCCGAGGCATTCTCAGGGAGACGCTTGGCATTCAGCGCGGCTGAGTCACGTGGGCCTGGGGAGTGACGCACCCTCGCGGAGAGCATGCGGATCCTGACCCCACGTCCGACACCTGGCCGGGGCTTTTATGGCGACGCCCCGCCCGGCAGCACCGGGCGGGGCGTTCTCGTCCAACGGCAGTGCGTTCGGCTGGCCTCCATTGGCCAACGCCCGGGGCCAGCGGGCCGGGGTTGGTTCGGGGACGGTGAGCGCACCCGGGACGTTCTTCAGCCGAGTGAGTCGCGGTCCTCCGGCTGACGGCACCGGCTTCATGCCGCTGCGGGGCTTGCTGGGTCCCCGGCATCGTGCTGCCGGGGACCCAGCTGCGGGTCTACTCACTGTCCTGGCCGGCGCCGACGACCAGGGCGATGAGGACGAGGACGACGGCGGCCAGCTTGATGACGTCGGTGGCGGCCCAGCCCTGGTTCAGGGCGAGAACGAGGATGGTGGTCGCGGCGTACGCCCAGGTGCGGCGGGGAGGGCGGGGCACGTTTGGGGTGGGCATGGGTGCCTCCTGAGTTGATGGAATTGGCCGGTACTCCCACGGTCGGCGGTGGTGTGATTGTTCGCTGGGGCCGACCGGTGAAAGCCCAGGAGGCGGCTCACGGATTGTGGACAACGGGGTCTTTGTTCACTGGACACGGGGATACGGGGGGCGGGGGATGGGCCGAGGTCTCACGGACTTGAAGGGCCGTACCGAGGAGGCGAACGCGCTGGCGGTCTGGCTGCGCACGGTCACCAAAGGCATCCCGGTGCGGATCCTGGAGAAGGACTTCCATTACTCGAAGGCGATGTGGACCGAGTACCGCAGCGGCAGCACACTCATCCGGGAGGACCTGCTCGACAAGGTCGTCGACAAGCTGGTGGCCAAGGACATGCGCGAGAGTGTCCGCGAGAACGGGCACCGGCTGCTCGCCGCCGCGCGGGAGGCCGCCCAGCGGCTGGATACTCAGCCGCAGCCCTCCGTAGTGCCCGCGCAGCACAACCGGGCGCCGGTGTCGGCGGCCGTGGCGCTCGCTGAACTCGCTCTGCGGCTCGACGACGCCCGGATGCTGCAGGCGGAGGCCATGCGCAAGCTGGCCGAGTCGGAGAAGCGCTGCGCCCAGTTGCAGGACATGGTCTCGTTCCTGCAGCGCCAGTCCATTCAGCTCACGCAGGAGCGCGACCGCGCGCTCGAGGAAGCGCGCGAGACCCGTGGGCTGCAGCAGGCGCTCGAACAGTCCGAGAAGTACCGCGTCCGGGCCGAAGGCCAGCTCCTGCACGCCCGCCGCGCGGCGCACAAGGCGTTCGACCTTCGCCTCGCCGCCGAGGCGAAGGTCACGATCGCGCAGTCCCAGTTCGGTACCGAGAACACGACCTCCGGGTACCTGATGCCGCAGCTGCCGGCGGACGGCATGGAGCTGCCGCCGATGGAGCAGATCGCCGAAGTCCTGCAGGCCGCAGAAGAACTGCTCGCCGAGCAGGACCTGGAACTGGACGAGCTGCGCTCGGACCTCGGCCTCGAGCCGGCCTCCGGAGACGGGGTCATACCGAGGGTGGTCGAGGGAGAGGTCATCGCCAGCCGGGCGACCGCGAAGGCGCAGGAACCCGATGGGATTGTTCGGGAGAGCGGACTGGACAACGCGGTGAACAACGCGGTGACCAGGCCGGACACCGCGAGCACGCCAGAACGGTCGGCCATCGTGGACGCCTTGTTCAAAGCGACGACGCCCGCGCATCTGGGGCGGCAGCTCGCGGCCCTGCGTAAGCGGGACGGCGTCAGGAAGTGGCCCGTTGCACGGATGCTCGAGACCGTCAACGACATCCTCGAGGAAGAAGGGGAGCCTTCCGCGACCGACGTGTCGATCCGCGGGTGGCTCAACGGGGACAGGTTCCCCAAGCTCGACTGGGTGCTGATGGCGCTGGTCGAGGAGATGGGCGCCACCCCGCAGGAGACCCTGGAGTTCTTCCACGCCCACAGGAGGATCGAGCAGCGCGAGGCCGACGCCTTCAGAGAGGCGGACCCGGACATCAGGCAGCAGGGAGACGAGTCGTTCGCACAGGCCGAGCGCAGGACGCAGTGGTTGCACGAGGGGTGGACGGAGCTGGCCCGGCTGGACCACCGGCAGAAGGTGGCCGGCAGAGTCGTGAACTGGAAGGCGGAGCAGAAAGCCGCCGTGAAGGAACTGGAACAGGCGGCACGCCGGAAGGAGCAGCAGATGGGCCGCGGTGACGGCCCGACACCTGCCCCATGAGGGGCGACGACACATGCAGCCCCGCCGAATCCCGGGCGGAGCCCTGCGCGTGGGTCAGGCGACAGAACCTAGTGGACGACCGTGTTCTCGCGCGGCCGCCCTCACCTGTTGCCGCACCGTGTACTTCACCGACCGTGGCATCGAGGAACTGGAGAAGCGGCGCGGCGAGGAGGAGGTCACCTTTGAGTGGCTCGCCCAGTAGCCCCCGGCGGCTGCGTGGGGCGGGGATCGCGGTGCTCATGGCTGCGATCTCTCGGCTTTGTGACAGTGAGATGAGAGACAGTGAGGGGTTGTGCGTTCGTGCTGGTCGGGGTCTGTTTTTGGAGCATGGATCACTGGCATGGATGTGGGAGATCGTGGCGATCCCGCTGTCACGGAGCGGTATTCGTGCAGGTGGCGCACTGGCACAGAACCGAGAGATCACATCAGGCCATGAGCGCGGTTCGCCCCCTCGGACTGGCGTAGCGCGGTGCCCTGAGCCGCCGACCGTCCGCCCGGCCGCGGTCTCGCGGTGTCGGGGCGGGCGGCGGCCGTTCTGGCGGACTTGCAACGAGCTCCAGGGGGTTTGGGTCGGCAAGGTCCTGGGCGTCACTGCCGGGGCCGTCGGCGGAGCCGTAGGAGTGTTGCGGCGAGTTCGGGTAGGGCTTTGATGACGGCGACGGTGTCGGCGCGGTCGGCGCGGAGTAGGGCGACGATGCAGACGATGGCTACGAGGGCGATGCCGACGACGCCGGCCAGCAGGGGCAGCACGAGCATCGGGTCGATGGAGATGGGCACGGTGGTCCTCCGGCAGGTGCCACACGTTGGCGGCTTGGTGGTTGATGACGAGGGTGGACGTGGGACACAGGAGGCGGCGAGGCCCCTGACCCTCCGCCGGGCGGCGCTGGGTCAGGACGGTCGAACAGGACGGCGAAGGAGCTGCCTTCCTGACTCCGGCGCTTCCACGTCACGGATGCAGGTGAGGACCCAACCGGGGGCGATGAAGAAGTCGCTCCCCAAGACGAGCCTTGGGGTGGGGTAAGTCGGATGATTCCGGGCTGCTCCCGGAGCTTCTTCAGCTTCTTCCGGGTGCGTCTCAAAGCCCCTGACCTCACCCGTTGCCGCACCAGGTGTACTTCACTGGCCGTGGCTTACGAGGATCTGGAGAAGCGGTGCGGCGAGGAGGAGGTCACCTTCGAGTGGCTCGCCGAGCAGCCACCCCCGGCGGCTGTGTAGGGCGAGGACCGCGGTGCTCACGGCGGCTCGTCGGCCGGCAGCTGGAGGGTGGGTGCGCCGCGTGGTTTCCGCGCCGCCCTACGGGCTTGTGCGCGGAGGTGACCGACTTATGGTCCTCATCTCCGGATACGGAATCCTCATGCGGATTACGCATTCGGAGATGAGGACCTTTCTTATGCGGTTTTGGTATTGGGTTTGGTGGGGCGTCAGGATGGGTTTTTGAAAGCGATTTGAGGTTGTGTCATGTGGGTTTGCGGTTTTGGTATTTGACGGGTGGCCGGTACCCGCCTTCCGGACTGTGAACCCGGATTTCTCCCTTTTGTTGCTTCTTTTTGGTTTAGACCATTCAGTGATGGGGAGAGTCAAGCTGTGGCACTCTGTGTAACTGGGTTCTGGTCGGATGTCAGCTGGACAGGAAGAGTGGACAGAGCCCGTACTGCTGCTGCCAGGAGCGCGGGAGCGCGACCGGGTAGCCTTCGGCCCCGCAGGGGACGGAGGCCCTACCACCCGGGATTCATCCCCCAACTAGCCTTCTGAACAGCAGAAATGTCCCCGCAGGGGGCATGGCACCAAAGGCCGGCCTTCCACAACAGGTCCGCAGGCCCGGTCCGACCGGGCGGCCCCGCAGTCACCGCAGGTGACTGCCCGTCGGGTCACTTCCCCCGGCGCCGCGCAGCGGCGCGGCGGCAGTGGGAGTGACGCAGTCACTCCGCGTCGTGTCTCCGCAGGAGAC
>NZ_JBHJQI010000203.1:0-10671 GCF_042262805.1 Streptomyces sp. NPDC056361 | reverse complement strand
CCCGCCCGGTTGTGTGTGGGCCCCGCTGGGCGGGGCGCCCGGGCGGCGGTTTTCGGGTGCGGGGTGGTGTGACGCTTCTGGCCGGGGGGGCGCGGGCCCCCACCTGCGCGGGCCCGCGCCTTCGCGCGCCACACGGGCGCGCCACACGGCTGTGCCCCGTCAGCCCGGGCCGGAGGTGTCCAGGGCCAGGATCAGGAGGGTGACGTCGTCCTGGATCTTGGGCGCGAAGCGGCTCAGGTCGGCCCAGATCTCGTCGGGCAGCTCGTCGAGGCCGACACCGGTCATCCCGGCCAGACGCTCGGCGAAGGGGTAGAAGGCGCCGGAGGCGTCCCGTGCCTCCACGACACCGTCCGACGCCAGGAGCAGCT
This sequence comes from Streptomyces sp. NPDC056361, assembly GCF_042262805.1. Classification (NCBI taxonomy): domain Bacteria; kingdom Bacillati; phylum Actinomycetota; class Actinomycetes; order Kitasatosporales; family Streptomycetaceae; genus Streptomyces; species Streptomyces sp. NPDC056361. The sequence goes on along the minus strand of NZ_JBHJQI010000203.1, from coordinate 10,303 downwards.
GGTCCCCGGGCAGCAGCGACACCGTCGCGGCGGTTCCGGGCATGACATCGGCGAGGCCCAGTCCCAGGGGCGGACCGGGGTCGACTTCCAGGGTGGTCACGGCTCCGCCGCGCAGCAGGACCGGCGGCGGATGGCCGCAGGCCAGGACGCGGACCTCCCGCCCGGACGGCGCGAAGTCCAGGAGGACGGCCGTGGCGAAGAGCTCCGCGTGCTCCGTCTGCGCCGAGTCGATCACGAGCCTGCGGTCCAGCCGCGCCGCGATCGAGTCCGCGTCCACGTCGTCCAGCACGGCCTCGCGGAACGCCCCCATGACGGAGGCGACCGTTGCGACGGCCGGCAGACCGTGCCCCTGCACGTCGCCGAGGACGGCCCGCACCCCGTGGGGGCCGGGCCTGACGTCGAAGAAGTCGCCTCCCACCAGCGTGCCGCGCTCGGCGGCGCGGTACAGGCTCGCGCAGCGCACGAGCCCGACCCGCCGCCGTACGTCCGGGACGATGGCCCGTTGTGCCGTCTCGGCGACGGTGCGTTCCAGGTCGAGCTGCTCGTCCCGGCGCCCGCGGACGAAGGAGACGAAGACGCTCAGGATCGCGACGAAGCCGAGGGTGAAGAGGTCGGTGTTGCCGGGCTGGTCCAGATGGAAGAGGGGAATCGCCAGCAGCCCGATCGTCGCGGCGCCGAGGAAGGCCGTGGCCAACGGTCCGTAGGCCAGGACGGCCAGCGGCGACACCGCGCCGAGCAGGAAGCCGATGTCGAGCGGAACGGAGTCGGTGAGGGAGGCCGCTCCGACCCCGACGAGCAGCAGCACGGGCAGGACCCGCACCCAGCGGGGCGGCGGGGCCCCGCGCAGCCAGCTCCGCCGGTGCTCGCCGATCGCCGCCTTCCTTGGCTTCACCACACCACCAGGCTCCTATGCCGGAGTGCGCCGCGCATTCCACGGTCCCCGGCTCACCGGTCCGGTGGCGCGGGGGCCGTGGTCGTCCTCCCGGGCCGTCGCCGACCGGGCCCCAGGGTCCCGCTTCGGACATGGCCGCCAGAGCGACCCCGGTGGAGGCGAAGGTGCTACCAGCATCCGACCGAGGAAGCGCGGTCGTTCCAGCCGTACGGCGTGAGCGAGAGCACCTCGGCATACGGAGTTCCGGCGGGTACGACGTAATACCAGAACGGGCCGTAGTAGTAATAGGCGTCGGACAGCTGTACCACGCCGATGGCCCGCATGGAGAAGGACGAGATCTTGTCGTTCCAGTCTCCGGCGAAAAGGCCCATGCTGATTTGGCTCAGCCGCTGATATCCCCGGTCCTTGTGCGAGAACAGGGCAGCCCCTTGCAGGTAGTCGTGCTCAAACCACGTGGCTCCGGGTACGACTCGGAACTCCGCAGCCTTCGAGATGTCGCGATACCTGTCAAAGTATTCGTACTGCAGCCAATCGGCCATGGTGTCCCGGTCGTCGACCGCGAGCATGCGGTCGGCATTCGGAGAGGTGAAGAAGTGAAGTTCCTGACCGTTGAAGCGCGTGATGTCCTGCGGCTCGTACAAGGTGCCGCCAAGGAGGAACGGCACCTCCGGAACGACGTGCTCGATGCTTGAAACCTCCCGTTCGGAAGGGCTGCGCCGCAGCGCCTGGAAGTCCGGCCGGGGACCGTCGACCAGTTGGTCGACCTTCACCTCTTGCTTCAGCACGGTGAGAGCGTCCTCGAGGGAGACGATTCCGTCACTCCTGAGCTCTGCGAGTCCATCCTCCATTTCCGCGTCCCCCGACACAATCGCCTTGAGGAGTTCCATCGCCTTACTGGTGCCGTTCTTCTGCTCCTGGTTCATGACTCCTCCGTGCAGCTGTCAATGATTTCGACAGACGTTTCGATCTTCGAGCGCGCGCGTCCCGGATGACAGTCGCGGGTTGGCCACCCCCTTTACACACCCCTTCCAGCAAATCACATGTACAGGTCCGTGACAACTCGTCACTTTTCAACCAGCAAAGGCGACCAAGGTTGCAGAATCAACATTGATTCCCGATTACAGAACGTAGAGAAAACCAGTCCGGCGGACACAATCCGCGAGAATTATCAGGTCGCCTCAGCCGCGCAGAACTCCGGCCCCCGCCTTGCTGCGAGTCGACCCAGCCCCCGCAGGCGTCGCCGCGATCGGTGGCGCGCGGGGCCGGCGGAACCGGGTAACGTCTTTGTCATGTTCTTCCAGACGCCGATTTACGAGTGAGAGCGTGACGGGCTCCCGCCGACGACCTTCGACGACGCCGCGCCCGTCCCCCACGATGAATCCGTAGAGCACTGCACATCACCACCCGGGAGAACCCGTGACCGACAGCAAGAACATCAACAACCCCGTGGGCCAGGGCGGCGGCCAGCGCAAGCGGCTGTCCCGCGCGGAACGGCAGAACAACGGGCCGCATCGCAACCTCGACCGCAAGGGTGCCGCCGACCAGAAGGCGGAGCTGGTGCGCAAGATGCGGGAGAAGGTACGCGTGACCGAGGACGCCGAAGAGGCGAGCGACGACACCGCACAGAGCTGACGCACCGCCGCCACGGGGCGGCACCTCACGAGGCAGGGCCCGGACGACCACACACGGTCCGGGCCCTGCCGTCGTGTCGGGGCACACGGATTGCGGCCGATGACCGCTGTGGCGAGAAAGCGCCGGGTTCGACGGGAGAAGGGTGCCTGTCGCCCCAAGTCGGCGGCATGTACGGCGGGATATGAAATTCAGTGCGTCCCTCCCGTAGAACGCCGACGAGAGGCCGAATTGTCACGTAAAGAACCATATTTGTTTGCGGTAAATTCCTTCCCCGTCACCAACGGGTGATCAACAAGGGGAGGAACGAACAGGATGAGACGACGGACGTCCGCTCTGCGTGAGCGGCATCCGCTGCCTTCGCCTGGCCGGATGAGGCGCATAGCCCTGGCCACGGCACTGGTGATGACCTTCGGGCTGATGGAGGGGATGGCGACTGCGGCGATACCCGACCGGGGGCCGGTCGAGGGGCCGCAGGACGTGAAGGGGCCGGCCGAGGCGGGGGATGCCGCGTCGGCGTTGCTGATGGCGCGGCTGCAGGACCGACGGATCGAGGTGACCGGGGAGCGGACGGAGTCCACGACGAGCTGGGCCAACCCGGACGGCTCGATGTCGTTGGACGCGTATACCGGTCCGGTCCGGTTCAAGGACGACGGGGCGACCTGGCGGACGGTCGATCCGAGCCTGGTCGAGGCGCCGGGTGGCGGGGTCCGCGCGGTGGCGCACCCGATGGATCTGGTGCTGGCGGGAGAGTCGTCGGCCGCGGAGGTCGCGCGGGTCGAGGCGTCGGGCGGTGAGCCGGGCGAGAAGAGGACGCCGGCCGTCCCGCTGGTGTCGCTCGACAGCGGTGAGGGTCACGGGATGACCCTGTCGTGGCGCGGTGCCCTGCCCGATCCGACGGTGCACGGGACCGAGGCCCGCTATCCGGGGGTGACGACCGGCACCGACATGGTGATCGAGTCGACCCGGACCGGTTTCGAGCAGTTCCTGGAGTTGAAGGACCGCAGCGCCGTCGACGCCACCGGCTCGGTGACGCTGTCGCTCAAGGCCAAGGGCCTGACGGTCAAGGCCAACGCGGACCGTTCGGTGACGTTCCTGGACAAGGAGACCGGCAAGGAGGCGGGCGTCCTGCCCGCGCCGGTGATGTGGGACGCGACGGTCGACCCGAACACGGGCGAGCACGAGAACCGGGCGGACGTCGGCCTGAAGGTCACGCAGAACGGCAACGCGGTCGACCTCACGCTCACCCCGGACGCGGCCTTCCTCGCCGACCCGGCGACGAAGTTCCCGGTCACGGTCGACCCGGCCGTGAACATCGGGGCGAGCTTCGACGCCTTCGTCCAGCAGGGGTTCACGTCGGACCAGTCGGCCGCGACGGAGCTCAAGCTCGGCAACAACGGCGAGGGCCAGGTGGCCCGTTCGTTCCTGGCGTTCCCGATGGCGAAGATCTCCGGCAAGGTGATCAAGTCGTCGAACCTGAACCTGTGGAACTTCCACTCCTGGTCGTGCAGCGCCCGCAGCTGGGAGGTCTGGGACACCAGCTCCGCCTCCACCGCCACGCGTTGGACCGCCCAGCCGAACTGGAACCGGAAGTGGTCCACCTCCACGGCCACCAAGGGCTACTCGTCCTCGTGTGCCGACGGCTGGGTGAGCACGGACATCACCAGCCTGGCCGCCGCCTGGGCGGCGAACGGCAACGGGACGAACACGCTCGGCATCCGGGCCACCGACGAGACCGACGAGTTCGCCTGGAAGAAGTTCAACTCCGGTAACGCGGCCTCGAACACGCCCTACATCTCGGTCACGTACAACACCAAGCCGGGCGCGGCCACGCCGCTGTCCCCGCTGACCGGTGCGGCGACGAACGACACGACGCCCACCCTGTCGGGCAAGGCCGTCGACGCCGACGGCAACACCGTCCGGCTGACGTTCGAGGTCTGGAAGTCCGACGGGACCGCGGCGCTGCAGTCCGGCACCTCGGCGTACGTGGCCTCCGGTGCCACCGCGACCTGGACGCCGGGCACGGCCCTGGCGCAGGGCTCGTACAAGTGGCGGGCGGCGGTCTACGACGGTCAGGACTGGAACGGCACCTGGTCGGCCTGGCAGACCTTCACGGTCGACACCACCAAGCCCGGCGCGCCGTTCGTCTCCTCGACGGACTACCCGCAGGATAACCTGTGGCACGGTGGCGGCGGCGTACCGGGCAAGTTCACGTTCACCGCGGCCTCCGGTACGGCGGACCTGGCCGGCTACGTCTACTCGCTGGACGGCGCCGCGGCCGTCACCGTCGCCGCGACCGGCACGGCGGCGGTGACGGTGACCCCGCCCGCCGACGGACACCGCACGCTGCGCGTCCAGGCGAAGGACAAGGCGGGCAACCTCTCGACGACCGTGGTGTACGACTTCCTGGTCGGCCAGGGCGCGATGCTGCGGCCTGCCGAGGGCGCGGTCAGCGCGCGGCGCATACAGATCGCCGTCGACGCCCAGCCGAAGTACACCCGCGTCACGTACCAGTGGCGGCGCGGCCCGGGCGCCTCGGTCTACGACGTGCCGCTCGCGAACCTGACCAAGCAGGACAACACCCCGGTCACCGCCCCGAAGACCCCGCTCGCGGAGATCGGCGCGTACGCGAACTGGTCGGTCCTGGAGACCCTCGGCCAGGTCGGCGGTGTCGTCCAGGTCCGCGCGATGCTGTACACCAACAGCGACACGGACCCCGCGTACATCAGCGAGTGGCGCGGCTTCACCGTCGATCCGAACGCGGACGGCGCCGCTTCGGACGAGGTCGGCCCCGGTTCGGTGAACCTGCTGACCGGTGACTACTCGGTGAACGTGACGGACACCGACGAGTTCGGCCTGTCCTCGACCCGTACGGCCTCCTCCCGGGGCACGGACCGCGGCTGGATGCCGCAGGGCCAGCGCCTGACGGCGAACCAGCAGGACGTGTCCACGGACCTGACGGGCTTCTCGGCGACCACGGCGACGCTCACCCGGGACACCGTGCTCGGCCAGGACGGCTCGACCGACTCGCTGAAGGTGGTCCCCACCACCAACACCAGCGGCGACTCCTTCGCCATGGTCGGCGGCGACCAGAACGCCCTGCAGCTGGGCATGAAGCCGGGCAGGACCTACCGGTTCTCGACCTGGGCCTACGTGCCCTCGGCGACCGGCCTGTCCCCGCAGCACGCGCGCGGCCTGCGCCTGTACGCGGGCTTCGCCACGCCCGGCGGCTTCGTCGAGCCGACCTCCCGGAAGGTGCCGTACACCGACGCGTGGGCCGAGCTGACCCTCGACTTCACCGTTCCGAAGGACGCCACGACGGCGTTCCTGCGGCTGTACAACGGTTTCCCGGCGAACTCCGGCAAGGCCGTGTACTTCGACCACCTGTCCCTGCGCGAGCTGGTCGCCCCGTTCGGTCCGGAGTGGGCCGGCGGCGCGGCGGGCGGCGTGACGGACAACGAGCTGCACTCACTGACCTTCCCGGGCAAGGACGTCGCGGTCGTCACCGGCTACGACGACTCCACGATCACCTTCGCGAAGAGCTCGGACGGCACGTTCAGCCCCGAGCCCGGATCGGAGGGGCTGATCCTCGCCGCGTCCGGCGCCGACTACGTCCTGACCGACGACGACGGCACGGTCACCCGCTTCAGGAAGCAGACCGGCTCGGACGTCCACGTCGTGGACTCCGTCTCCGGTACGGACGAGGCGTCGACCAGTCGGTACGTGTACGACACGACCGACGGCCGCACGCTCGTCAAGCGCGTGATCGGCGAGGCCGAGCCGGGCGTGGACGACACCGGCCAGTGCACGGGTGCCGTCCCCGCGCGGGGCTGCGAGGTGCTGGAGTACGTCTACGCCACGGTCACCACCGCCACGGCCACGGCGCCCGGCGACGTCGCCGACCGTGTGAAGGCCGTGCGGGTCTGGTCGTGGGACCCGGCCGCGAACGCCGTGAACGCCGTCGACGCGGCCGCTTACCGCTACGACGCCCAGGGCCGCCTCGTCGAGGCGTGGGACCCGCGCAAGGGGTCGGCCGCGGACACGACGGTCCTCAAGACGGTCTACGCGTACGACGCCGGGAACCGTCTGACGAGGATCGACACCGCGGGCGAGCTGCCCTGGATGTTCGACTACGGCAAGGCCGGGGCCGACCAGGACCCGGGCCGTCTGCTCCAGGTCCGCCGTCCGGCGCTTCAGCCGGGCAGCAAGGACGTGGTCGAGGGCGAGACCGCCTCGAAGGTGGTCTACGAGGTCCCGCTGACCCGGGCGGCCGGTGGTCCGTACGACCTCGACGGCGCGAGCACCGCGAAGTGGGGTCAGTCGGACGTCCCGACGGACGCCACCGCCGTCTTCGACGTCGAGTCCACCCCGGCCGTGAACACGGCCACCGCCACCGTCCCCGGCACCGACGGCTACCAGCAGGCGGTCGTCCGCTACCTGAACGCCTCGGCGCAGGAGGTGAACACCGCCACCTGGTCGCCGACCGGTGTCGGTGACATCGACACCGCCGAGTTCGACCGCTTCGGCAACACCGTCCGCACCCTCGACGCCACCGGCCGCCTCCTGGCGCTCGGCCTCGGCGAGAACGTGGACGAGAAGGTCGTCGAGCTGGGGCTGCCCGACGAGTCCGCGGCCCGTGCCGCGCTGCTCGACTCCCGCAGCGTCTACGGCCGCGACGGTCAGGACCTCCTGGAGGAGACCGGTCCGGTCTTCCGCGCCCTGCTGGACGAGGCGGTGCCGGCGCAGGCCGACCCGCCGATGCCCGCACTCGCCGCCGGCGCCTCGGTCGTCGCGCGCGAGCACACGGTGCACCGGTACGACGAGGGCAAGCCCGACGGCGCGGCCTACCACCTGGAGACCACCACCCTCGACGGCGCCCGCGTCGAGGGCTACGTCGACGACGTCGAGGTACGGGTCACCAAGACCGGCTACGGCACCCCGATCGGCGGCACGTCGGGCTGGACGCTGCGCACCGAGACCTCGGTGACGACGGACGCGGTGACCGGCGGGGCGAACCTGACTGCCAGCATCAAGTACGACGCGGCGGGCCGCGCGGTCGAATCCCGCAGGCCGGGCTCGAACGGCGCCGACACCGGCACCGTGAAGACCCTGTTCTACACGGCCGGCGCCCACCCCGACGACGCCGCGTGCGGCAACCGCCCGGAGTGGGCGGGCGACCCGTGTGTCACGCTCCCCGGCGGCAAGGTCACCGGTGCGGACACCGCCCGCATGCCCGACACCCTGCCGGTCAAGCGGATCACCCGGTACTCCCGCTTCGGCGACGTCGAGGAGACCACCGAGACCAACGCGGGCAGGACCCGCGTGTCGACCACCGTCTACGACGCGGCCGACCGGATCGTCTCCACGAAGATCACCGGTGACCTCGGCCAGGACCTTCCCGAGGTCACCACCGAGTACGACCCGGCGACCGGCAACGCGGTCAGGACCACGGCCGGTGGCAAGACCATCAGCCGGACGTTCGACGCGCTCGACCGTCTGCTGTCCTACACGGACGCCGACGGCGGCACGACCACGACCGAGTTCGACAGGTTCGGCAAGCCGGTCAAGGTCGGCGACAACACCGGATCCACCACCTACACCTACGACCGCACCCGGGAACCGCGCGGCATGGTCACCTCCGTGACCGACTCCGTCGCGGGCACCTTCACCGCGAAGTACGGCCCCGACGGTCAGCTCACCGAGCAGACCTACCCCGGCGGCTACGTCCGCAAGGACACCTTCAACGCGAGCGGCGCGGCCACCGGCCGCACGTACAGCCGCGTCTCCGACGGCGAGGTCGTGTACGGCCAGCACCTGGACATGACGACCCAGGGCGCCGTCGCCGCGGACACCAACTCCACCGACAGCAAGGAGTACGGCTACGACCGGCTCGGCCGCCTGACCAAGGCCGCCCAGACCACCATCGCCGGCTGCACCACCCGCGCCTACGCCTTCGACGAGGCCGGCCGCAGCACCACCGGCCGCATGAACCGCACCTCCAAGACGGTGTACGACGCCGCCGAGGACGGTTCCTGCACGTCGGCGAACGGCACGGTCACGACCAGCTCGTACGACAGCGCCGACCGGCTCCTGACCGACGGCTACGCGTACGACGCCTTCGGCCGCACCACGGCCACCGGCACCGGCTCCACCAACACCTACTGGGACAACGACCTCGTCGCCTCCCAGACCGCGGGCGACAAGCGACAGTCCTGGTCCCTCGACCCGGCCCACCGCTTCACCGCCTTCACCACGGAGGCCAAGCAGGCGGACGGCACCTGGGCCAACGCGACCAGCAAGCTCAACCACTACGGAGACGACTCCGACGAGCCGCGCTGGATCATCGAGGACACCACCCAGGGCACCCTCACCCGCAACGTCTCCGGCCCTGACGGCGACCTGACCGCCACCACCTCCGCGACCGGCGACGTGGAGCTGCAGTTCGCCAACCTCCACGGCGACGTGGCGGTCACCCTCGACACCGCGACGACCTCCCCGAAGGTCTTCACCTTCGACGAGTTCGGCGTCCCGGCCGAGGGGCAGGCCACCCAGCGCTACGGCTGGCTCGGCGCCAAGCAGCGGTCCTCCGAGGCGCTCGACGACGTCATCCTCATGGGCGCCCGCCTCTACGCACCCGCGCTCGGCCGGTTCCTCCAGGTGGACCCGGAGCCCGGGGGCAACGCCAACCCGTACGACTACTGCAGCGGCGACCCCGTCAACTGCACGGACCTCGACGGGAACTGGGGCTTCAGCTTCAAGAAGATGTTCAAGCGCGTCGCCCGCATCGCGGAAGTCGCCTCGTACATCCCCGGCCCCATCGGCAACATCGCCTCCGCCGTCGGAGCGCTCTCCTACGCCGCCACCGGCAACTGGCGCAAGGCGGCCGAGATGAGCGTCGGCATCGCCTTCGGCTCCGCCGGCCGCCTCGCGGTCAGGGGCTTCAAGGCGGCGCGCGCCCTCCGCAAGGCCGGCCGCGTCAGCCGCATGGCCTCACGGGCGAAGAGGGTCTTCCGGCGCTCCCGGTGCAACTCCTTCGCACCGGACACACCCGTGCTGATGGCCGACGGCAGCTACCTGCCGATCGGAGACGTGCGAGCGGGTGACCTGGTGGCGGCGCTGGACCCGGCGACCGGTCTGACCACCGCCCAGCCCGTCCTGGAGGTGTACACCGGCACCGGCACCAAGCACATGGTGGCCATCGACACCGACCTCGACCCGGCGACCCCGCCGCTCATGGCGACCGCCGACCACCCGATGTGGGTCGAGGACAAGGGCTGGACCAAGGCCGTCGACCTCGGCCCCGGCGACGCGCTCCGGTCCGCGGACGACACGGCCCACGAGGTCCGGGCCGTCCGCAACCTCGGCGAGCTCGCGGACCAGCTGGTCTTCAACCTCAACGTCGGAAACGTCCACACGTACCTCGTCTTCGACGGCACCGCGGACACGCTCGTCCACAACGCCAGTTGCAACCTCAACCGGCACGCCAGGAAGGCCCCCCGCAAGCGGGGCGTCTACGTCATCAAGTACAACAACGGCTCGTACTACGTCGGCAAGTCGAAGAACATGCACCGGCGCATGCACCAGCACGACAAGAAGGGCAAGCTCAACAACGTGAAGTCGATCCGCTATCACGAGCGGAGCAAGGGCAGCCTCCGTAGGCTCGAACAGGGCTTGTACAATCGCTACAAGTGTTACGGCGGCGCGACGCTGACCAACAAGATCCGACCGTCCAGGAAGTACGCTCACTGCTGACGGTGAGGGGGGGGTGGGGACGTTCCGTCC
>NZ_JBHJQI010000202.1:0-10681 GCF_042262805.1 Streptomyces sp. NPDC056361 | reverse complement strand
GAGTCGTAGATGCCCCGTCCGGTGAGTAGCCCGCGCGGGCTACTCTCCGGACGAAGACGCAGGTCGGCGACCTGGGAGGGGCCGCCCGGGCGGCCCCTCGATCAGGTGAGCCTGGTGCTGGCGATCCGGGCGCGGTAGAAGCGGCCCTCGTAGCCGTAGTAGTCCAGCCCGCGGCGGTAGCTGGGCTTCCCGGTGGGGTCGAAGAACTGCACGTACTCGTTCCACCAGCGGCTCTGGCCCGGTACCGGGTCCGTCACGTCGATGGACTGGAGCCAGAAGGACTCGCCGTCGACGGCGCGGGCGAAGGACTTCACGCCGGGGCTCTGCGGCCGGATGTTCGTGAGTTGCCTGATGTCCGCCTTGTCGACGCTCCAGATGGCCTGGGCGCCGTTCAGGAGGAGCCTGCTCGGGTCGCTGAAGTCCATGTCGAGGCTGTGGCCGTCGAACCTGGTGGGCCACCCGTACTTCTGGACGAGTTCCAGGCGGGCGCCCTTGAGGGAGCCGGTGATGCGGTACTTGGCGAGCGTCCACGAACCGAGGGCGTACAGGAAGGAGCCGTCCCACCAGAGGCCGTGCGCGCCCGTGTACTCGATGCGGTCGACCGGCTCGGACCCGAGCGTGGCGGGATCGTCGGCGTTCGTGGGGGCGTACACGGACAGGTAGCCCTCGTAGGGCAGGGCGGACGACACCGACTCCGACGATGCCACGACCACGACGCCGTGACTGCGGACGTACTCGACCGCGTGCGGGTTCCCGCCCGGGGTGGCCGACCACAACAGGGCGTCGTCGTCTCCGAAGTTGACCATGCCGACCTTGCCGCCGCCCGCGGCGACCATGCACACCCAGCCGAAGCGGTCGGTCTCACGGAAGCGCGCGTCGTTGAGACGGGCCCACGCCGACTGGGCGGGCGCCGCCCATTCCCAGCCCAGGTTCTCGGGCGTCCACAGGTTGATCGCGCGGAACAGCATGACCTTGTTCTTGACCTGCTCCGTCACGAGCACGTCGTAGTTGCCCGCGGCATGGGCGGGCGTCGCGGTGGCGACGGAGGCGAGCGGCGCCCCCAGGCCGACCGCGATGGCACTCTTCAGCAGATTGCGACGGTTCACGAATATCCCCCCCGGGATTACTGGAAAGTTCGGGCGTCAAGCTAACACGCCCCCCGAGCCGGTCTCAGGGCTGGGAGATCTTGCCTTCCGGACGGCGGAGTCACCCCTTCCGGGCCGGTGGCGGCCGTCGGCAAGATCAAGCGGAGGGTGGAGCCGCGCGCGCGTAGCCTGGGGGGAGGAGGTGGTTGCGATGCTGTCGGACTCCCCCATCGCCGCGATCATTCCGGTCAACGACATGGCCCGGGCCAAGCGCTTCTACTCGGAGACCCTCGGTCTTCCCCTCACCAGGGAGTCGGCCGAGGACACCAGGTACGAGTGCGGTGGCACCGTGATCGGGCTCTACGAGACGCCCTACGGCGGCAAGGCCGAGCACACCCTGGCGAGCTGGAAGGTGGCCGACCTCGACGCGGAGATGTCGACACTGCGCTCCAAGGGCGTCACGTTCGAGGACTACGACCTGCCCGGCATCAAGACGGTCGACGGCGTGGTCGAGTCGGACACCATGCGGGGCGCCTGGTTCAAGGACAGCGAGGGCAACATTCTCTGCGTGGTGGAGGAACGAGCGGCCTGACACACGCGCGTCCGCGCGGGGCGCCGGCCGTGAACGGGTCGGCCGACGCCCGCGCGTGACGGTGTCATGAGGCGCCGAAGCGGTCCCTCAGCTCCCGCTTGAGGATCTTTCCGCTGGCGTTGCGGGGAAGCGCGTCCACGAAGTGGACCCGCTTCGGCGCCTTGAACGAGGCGAGGTTGTCCCGTGCGTGGGCGAGGAGTTCGGCCTCGGTGACCTCGCCCCGGCGGACGACGACGGCCGTGACCGCCTCGATCCAGCGGTCGTCGGGGAGGCCGATGACGGCCGCCTCGGCGACGCCGGGGTGGGTGTAGAGGGCGTCCTCGACCTGGCGGGAGGCGATCAGGACGCCCCCGGAGTTGATGACGTCCTTCACCCGGTCGACGATGGTGAGGAACCCTTCGGCGTCGCGGACGGCGAGGTCGCCGGAGCGGAACCAGCCGCCCCGGAAAGCCGCCTTGGTCTCCTCGGGCTTGTCCCAGTAGCCCGAGCACAGCTGCGGTGAGCGGTACACGATCTCGCCGGGTGTGCCGTCGGGCACGTCCTTGCCGTCCTCGTCGACGACCCGGGCCTCGACGTGGCGGACGGGCCGGCCGCAGGAGTCCATCCGGCCCTCGTGCTCGTCGGGCCCGAGGACCGTGGCGAGCGGGCCGATCTCGGACTGGCCGAAGCAGTTGTAGAACGCGAGGCCGGGGAGCCGGGCGCGCAGCCGCTCGAGGACGGGGACGGGCATGATCGAGGCCCCGTAGTACGCCTTGCGCAGCGCCGACAGGTCGCGTGCGGTGAACTCCGGGTGGTTGGCGAGGGCGATCCAGACGGTCGGCGGGGCGAAGACGCTGTCCGCGCGGCCCGCCTCGATCAGGTCGAACAGGACGGCCGGGTCCGGTCCGTCGACGATCGTGTTCTCGGCGCCCACCGCGAGGTAGGGCAGCAGGAAGACGTGCATCTGCGCCGAGTGGTAGAGCGGCAGCGCGTGGACCGGCCGGTCGTCCTCGCTCAGGTCGAGGGCCTCGATGGCGCTCGCGTACTCGTGCGCGAGCGCCAGGTGGGTCATCATCGCGCCCTTGGGCAGGGCGGTGGTGCCCGAGGTGTAGAGCAGCTGGGCGAGGTCGCGGGCGTCGCGGTCGGTGGGGTACGGCTCCGGTTCGGCGAGCGCGTCGAGCAGTGAACCGGGCGCGTCCCGCAGCGCCTTGACCGCGAAGCCGTCGGGGATCCGGTCGGCGAGGGCGGGGTCGGCGAGGACGAGCGAGCTGTCCGACTGCTCCAGGACGTACGCGAGGTCCTCGCCCGTCAGGTGGTGGTTGACCGGCACGTGGACCAGGCCGGCCCTGGCGCAGGCGAGGAACGCGATGAGGTAGGCGTCCGAGTTGTGGCCGTACGTCGCCACCCGGGCGTACTCCGGCAGGGCGAGGCCGTGCCGCCGCTCGCGCAGGACGGCGGCGGCGGTGGTGACGGCCTCGTCCAGCTCCGCGTACGTCCAGGTCCGGTCGGCGTACCGCACGGCGATCCGGTCGGGGACGCGCCGGGCGCTCGCGCGAAGGACACCGTCGACGGTACGGCTGGGGAGTCGATCCATGCGGTGATCCTCCGCGCGGCACGGGCGGAAGGTCAAGTACCGCGTCGCGCAGCGCAGATGCCCGGACCTCGGATACCGAACGGGATGTTGACATGGGGGCGCGGGACTGCGTGCATGGTCCGACCCGCAGTGCTCATCGACCCGTTGGGAGGCACGTTGCACCTCCGCACCCGTCTGAAACACCTGGCACTCACCGGCGCCGCACTCGCCGTCGTCACCGCCTCGCTGCCCGGCGCGGCGGCCGCCGACTCCGGCGACCGGGGCCGGCACCCGTCGGACCGGGGCCTGTCGGCCGTCATCCGGTACACCGAGTACGGCATCCCGCACATCGTGGCGAAGGACTACGCGAACCTCGGCTTCGGAACGGGGTGGGCGCAGGCGGCCGACCAGGTCTGCGTGCTCGCGGACGGCTTCCTCACCGTCACCGGCGAACGCTCACGGTACTTCGGCCCCGACGCCGCGACGGACGGCTCGCTGTCGTCCGCCGCCACGAACCTCTCCAGCGATCTGTACTTCCGCGGCGTGAAGGATGCGGGGACGGTCGAGGAACTGCTCCGGACGCCGGCGCCCGCCGGGCCGAGCGGCGACCTCAAGGAACTGATGCGCGGCTGGGCGGCCGGCTACAACGCCTGGCTGCGCAAGAACAGGATCACCGACCCCGCCTGCGCGGGCGCCGACTGGGTCCGCCCGGTGACCGCCCTCGACGTGGCCCGGCGCGGCTTCGCCGTGTCCGTGCTCGGCGGCCAGGGCAGGGCCGTCGACGGCATCACCGCCGCCCGGCCGCCCGCCGCGCCCCCGGCGGCACCCGTCTCCGGCGCCGTCCCCGATCCGGACGCCGCCGCCACGGCCGCCAGGGAGCTGTTCGCCGCCGAGAACGCCACCATGGGGTCGAACGCCGTCGCGTTCTCCGGCGCCACCACGGCGAACGGGCGCGGGCTGCTCCTGGGCAACCCGCACTACCCGTGGCAGGGCGGCCGGCGCTTCTGGCAGTCGCAGCAGACCATTCCCGGCGAGCTGAACGTGTCGGGTGCCTCGCTCCTCGGCACCACCGTCGTGAACATCGGCTTCAACGACAAGGTGGCCTGGAGCCACACCGTCGCCACCGGGGTGCCGCTCAACCTGCACCAGCTGACGCTCTCCCCCGGCGACCCGACCTCCTACCTCGTCGACGGCCGCCCGGAGCGGATGACCGCGCGCCAGGTGACCGTGCCGGTCAAGGACGGCGCCCCCGTCACCCGTACCCAGTGGTGGACGCGGTACGGCCCGGTCGTCGGCGGCCTCGGCGCACAGCTCCCGCTGCCCTGGACCACGACCACGGCGTACGCGCTCAACGACCCCAACGCGGCGAACCTGCGCGGCTCCGACACCGCGCTCGGCTTCGGCAAGGCGCGCTCGACCCAGGACGTCGCCGACACCCTGCGCCGCACCCAGGGGCTCCCCTGGGTCAACACGGTCGCGGCCGACGCCGCCGGGCACTCGTTCTTCAGCCAGGCCCAGGTGCTCCCCCGGATCACCGACGAGCTGGCGCAGCGCTGCTCCACTCCGCTCGGCCGGGCGACGTATCCGGCGTCGGGCGTCGCGGTGCTCGACGGCGCGCGGTCCGACTGCGCGCTCGGCTCCGACCCGGACGCGGTGCAGCCGGGGGTCTTCGGACCGGCCCGGATGCCGGTGCTGCGGGACACCCCGTACGTCGAGAACTCCAACGACAGCGCCTGGCTGACCAACGCCGACCGGCCGCTGACCGGCTACGAGCGGATCTTCGGCACGATCGCGACCCCGCGCTCGCTGCGCACCCGGGGCGGTGTCGAGGACGTGACGGCGATGGCGGCACGCGGCGGCCTGACGGTGGCCGACCTCCAGCGCCAGCAGTTCGCCAACCGGGCACCGGCCGGCGACCTGGCGGCGGCCGACGTGGCCGCGGCCTGCCCGGCCGCGCTGCCGGACGACCCGGAGGCCTGCCGGGTGATCGGCGCCTGGGACCGGACGGTCGACACGGACAGTCGGGGCGCGCTGCTCTTCGACCGCTTCTGGCGGAGGTTCACCGGCACGGTGAAGCCGACCGACCAGTGGCTGGTGCCGTTCTCCGCGACCGACCCCGTCCGCACCCCGCGCACGGTGAACACCGCGGCGCCGGGCTTCGCGAAGGCCCTCGGCGACGCGGTCGCGGAGCTGCGGGCGGCGGGCATCCCGCTCGACGCGCCCCTCGGGGAGCACCAGTTCGTGGTGCGGAACGGGCAGCGGATCCCGGTGAGCGGCGGGACCGAGGCCCTCGGCGTCTGGAACAAGACCGAGTCCGCGTGGAGCGCGGCGGGCGGCGGCTACGTCGACGTCGTCCACGGGACCAGCCACGTGCAGGCGGTGGGCTGGGACGGCGGGCGGTGCCCGGTCGCCCGCACGCTCCTCTCGTACTCCCAGTCGTCCGACCCCTCGTCGCCGCACTCCGCCGACCAGACCCGGCTGTACGCGGCCGAGCGCTGGGTGACCTCCCGTTTCTGCGAGAAGGACATCCTGCGCTCGCCGGCGCTGCGGGTGGTGGTGGTGGTCAGGGGCTGACGGGAGCCGCGACGGCCCCGGGAGCCGTCACGGCCCGGGGCTCGTCAGGGCCCCGGGACCCATGGCGGTCCGGGTGCCGTCACGGACTGAACGAGAGGAACACGAAGGCGGCGAAGATCGCGAGATGGACGCCGCCCTGGAGGAGGGTGGCCCGTCCGGGCACCACGGTCAGCGCGCTCACCACACCGGTGAGGGCGAGCAGGACCATGTGCAGCGCCCCCAGGCCGAGCACCAGGGGCCCGGACAGCCAGACCGAGGCGAGGGCGATCGACGGGATCGTCAGGCCGATGCTGGCGATGGCGGACCCGTAGGCGAGGTTGAGGCTGGTCTGCACGCGGTCGCGGCGGGCCGCCCGCACGGCGGCGAGGGTCTCGGGGAGCAGCACCATCAGGGCGATGACCACACCGACGACCGCCTTGGGCAGGCCGGCCGACTGGACGCCGTCCTCGATGGTGGGCGAGATCAGCTTGGCGTTGCCGACGACGGCGACGAGGGCCACCACCAGGAGACCGAGGCTGATCCACGCCTCCCGCTTGCCCGGCGGGTCGGCGTGGTCGTCCGCGGAGTCCTCGCCCGGGCGCGGCACCGGGAGGAAGTAGTCGCGGTGGCGGACCGTCTGGACGCCGACGAACACCGCGTACAGGCAGAGGGAGGCGACGGCGGCGAAGGTCAGCTGCGCCGAGGAGAACTCGGGGCCGGGATGGCTCGTGGTGAACGTCGGCAGGACCAGCGTCATCGTCGCGAGCGTGCAGACGGTCGCGAGCGCGCCGCCCGAGCCCTCGGCGTTGAAGACGGCGACGCGGTTGCGCAGGGCCGCGACGAGGAGCGACAGGCCGACGATGCCGTTGCAGGTGATCATGACGGCGGCGAACACGGTGTCGCGCGCGTACGTCGCCGTCTTCTCGCCGCCGCCCACCATCAGCGCGACGATCAGTCCGACCTCGATGACGGTGACGGCCACGGCCAGGACGAGCGACCCGTAGGGTTCGCCGACCCGGTGGGCGATCACCTCCGCATGGTGCACGGCCGCCAGGACGGCGGCGAGGAGGCAGAGCGCGATGAGCCCCACGGCGAAGCCCGGCAGGTCGCGGCCCCACGCCGCGACCAGGACAAGCCCCGCCACCACCGGCCCCCACGTGGTCCACTGCCGTGTCAATGCGGTCGAACTCGAACTCATGATCCGCATCCTGCCACATCGGACCTTTCGCCCCTTTCGTTCGGTCCGCGCGGCCGGGGCCCACACACCTGTGCGCGCTGCCGCGTCAACGACCCGTCACACGACCGGCGGCCAGGTCCATGAGCCGGGCGAGGACGCGCCCGCCGGACGCCGACAACCCGTCGTGCTCCCACTCGTTCGTCACCCAGACACGGGTCGCACCCACGTCCCTGGCCGTGCGCAGTGAGAGGCCCGCGTCCACGTACATGTCGTCGTGGTAGACCACCGCGGCCAGCGGGACCTCGTTGGCGGCGAGGCGTCCCAGGTCGTACAAGGCCGGCCAGTCGGTGCGGGCGGCGAGCAGGTCCGCGGCGTCCGCGAACGGACGCAGGCCCCTGATCTCGCGGAACATCCAGGGGTACATCATCTCGCCGGTGAGCAGCAGCGGGTCGGCGTCCTCCGCGAACTCGGGGAAGCCGGCCATGGCCCGGGAGGCCGCCCAGCCGGTCGGACCGGCCCCCTGCCCGTACAGGGTCTCCTGCAGGACGGCGAACAGCGGGTTGTCGGCGAACCCCGTCAGGGTCGTCACCTGCTGGAGGAAGGTGTCCGTCAGCTCGCCGTCGGCGTCCACGGACTCGTCGAGCAGCCAGTGGAGCCGCTCGAAGCCGTCCCCCATCCCGAGGACGAGCCCGAGCGTCCTGAGCCGGCGCGGGGTCAGCCGGTCCCCGTCGGGCAGGCGGACGTCACCGGCCGCCAGGAGGTCCGCGATCCTCCGCAGCCTGAGCGCGTCCTCCGGGTAGCGGGCGTGGAAGTCGAGGACCCGGTCGCGGACGCGGGGGTAGGTGCGGGCGTACACGTCGTCGGCGGTGGCGGTCAGGCCGGGCAGTCCGCCGGTGACGTAGCAGGCGCGCAGGCCCTCGGGGGCCGTGGACAGGTAGCTGAGGGTGATGAAGCCGCCGTAGCTCTGCCCGAGGGTCTCCCAGGGGGTGTCGCCGCAGAGTTCGCGGCGGATGAGCTCCGCGTCGGCGACGATCGCGTCGGCCCGGAAGTGGGCCAGGTACCCGGCGAGCGCCTCGGGCGAGGCGAACCGGGCGGCGGACCGCACCGTGACCGGGGTGGAGCGGCCGGTGCCGCGCTGGTCGAGCAGCAGGACCCGGTGGGTCTTCAGGGCGTGCGCCAGCCAGCCGGGCGAACCGGCCGACGGGCGGGGCGACTTGCCGCCGGGTCCGCCCTGGAGGTAGAGCAGCCAAGGGAGTTCCTCGCCCGCGCGGGCCGGGTCGGCGACCTCCCGGGCGAAGACCTCGATGGTGGGTCCGCCCGGGACGCCGTGGTCGAGGGGGACGGTGAAGGTGTGGTCGACGGTCGCGTACGCGGGGTTCACGAGGGTCCTTACGGGTGAGGTGTGACATGGCATGCTGCGGCGACGCACACGACCCTCACCTCACCCGCGCGACACGCGGGCCGGGGACCCTCGCGGGGCGTCCTGCCCAGCGGCGGGACAGTCCTCTAGGAGGGACCGTCGTCCTTCGCCCACAGGGAGCGGACGTGGCCCAGGTGGCGGGTCATGCAGGCCTCCGCGCCCGCGGCGTCGCCGGCGAGCATGAGGTCGAGGAGTTCGAGGTGTTCCTCGGCGGAGGGGAGGAGGTTGCCGCTCTCGTCGAGGGCGGTGAGGCCGTACAGGCGGGAGCGCTTGCGGAGGTCGCCGACGGTCTCGACGAGGCGTTCGTTGCCGGCGAGGCCCAGCAGGGTGAGGTGGAAGAGGCGGTCCGCCTCCAGGTAGCCGATGAGGTCGTGCGCGCGGGCGGCGCGCACGATGTCCTCGGCGACGGGGCGGAGGGCTTCGAGGTCTTCGCGGGCGGCGAGCCTGGTGACCTTGCCGACCGTGGGGATCTCGATGAGCGCCCGGATCTCGTTGTACTGGTCGAGGTCGCGCTCGTCGACCTCGGTGACGCGGAACCCCTTGTTGCGGACGGGCTCGACCAGGCCCTCCCGGGCGAGGTCGAGCATGGCCTCGCGGACCGGGGTGGCGGAGATGCCGAAGTCCTCGGCGAGCGTCGGGGCCGAGTACACGACCCCGGGTCGCAGCTCGCCGGAGATCAGGGCGGCGCGCAGGGCGTGGGCGACCTGATCGCGCAGCCGCTCCCGGGAGGCGTTGAGGTCGCGCTGGGTCAGGTGCCCCATGACGGTGGTGATCCCTTCGTTCCGGTTGTCATCACCACCGTACGATGTCACGCTCCCGGGCCCGCGGGTGCCAGGGTGTAGGTCCGCCCCGACGTGTAGAAGTCCAGGGCCGCCGCGCCCTGCTCGCGGGGCCCGTGGCTGGACGCCTTGGAGCCGCCGAACGGCAGGTGGAAGTCGACGCCGGTGGACGGGGCGTTGATCCGGATCATGCCCGTGTCGAGCAGGTCGAGGCCGTGCAGGGCCGTGTTCAGGTCGGCCGTGTGGACGGAGGTGACCAGGCCGTACGGCACGGAGTTGGTGATCCGGATCGCGTGGGCGAGGTCGTCGGCGGCCAGCAGCGAGGCCACGGGGCCGAAGACCTCCTCGCGGAGCAGCCGGTGTCCGGGCGAGACCTTCTCGACCAGCGTCGGGGTCGCGTACCAGCCGATCCGGTCGGGTACGGTGCCGCCCGCGAGGACCGAGAGCCCCCGGGCGGCCTCGACGACCTGGTCGCGGGCGTGCTCGTGGACGAGGGGTCCGCACACGGTGGCCGGGTCGGCGGGGTCGCCGACGGGGACGGCCCGCAGGGCTTCGGAGAGCGCCTCGCGCAGCGGGTCGAGGGCGGCGCCGACGGCGATGACACGGCTGGTGGCGGTGCACTTCTGGCCGGCGTACCCGGCGATGGAGGCGGCGATGTGGGCCGCCGCCTGCTCGATGTCCGCGTCCGGGAGGACGAGCGCCGCGTTCAGTCCGCCCATCTCGGCCTGCGCCGGGATGCCCCGGGCGGTGGCGGCCCTGGCCACCGCCTGGCCCACGGGGGTGGAGCCGGTGAAGGACACGACGTCGGCGGCGGAGACGAGCGCGTTGCCCTCGGTCGCGCCGCCGGGGAGGACCGTGAACACGCCCTCGGGGAGGACCCCTCGGACGATCTCGGCCAGCCGCAGGGCGCAGGCGGTGGCCTCGGGCGCCGGCTTCAGGACGACCGTGTTCCCGGTCGCGAGCGCCGGTGCGGCCTTCCACGTCGGGATGGCGAAGGGGAAGTTCCAGGGGGTGACGAGTCCGGCGACGCCGTGCGGGCGGCGGCGGCTGAGCAGCAGCCCGGCTCCCGCCGCGGTCTCGTGGACGGCGCCGGTGGGGTCGAAGGGGGCCTGGGCGTAGTAGCGCCAGATGGCGACCGTGCGGGCGACCTCGGCCCGCGCCTCGGCGAGCGGCTTGCCGACCTCGCGGACGGCGAGGGCGGCCAGTTCGTCGGCCGCCGCCTCGATGCCGGCGGCGACGGCGCCGAGGGCGGCCGAGCGGGCGGCGGCTCCCGCGCGCAGCCAGCCGGGCTGGGCGGCGCGGGCGCGTTCGACGGTGTCGACGGCGGCGAACGCGCCGGGGGCGGGGATCCGCACGAGCACGTCGGTGGGGTCGGCGGGGTTCCGGGACGTGAGGAGGGGAAGGGCGTCGGTCACAGGAGGAAGCCTCCGGGGAAGGGGTCGTCGGGGTCGAGGAAGTACTGTGCGGTGCCGGTGATCCAGGCGCGGCCGGTGACGGTGGGGATGATGGCGGGCAGGTCGCCG
>NZ_JBHJQI010000201.1:0-11026 GCF_042262805.1 Streptomyces sp. NPDC056361 | reverse complement strand
GTACGCGGACTTCCACCCGGCACGCAGAGAGCACGCACCAGACGCCGCGGGGCCGCCCTTCGGGCGACGACGGGAATGTGACGACAGGCCCTAGGAGGCGTACGGAGCGACGAGCAGCCGCGCCGCCGAGCGTGCGGTCTCCAGGGCGGGGCGCGGGTCGCGCCCGGACTCCTGTCCCAGGACGACGCGGGTGCTCAACCCGTCGAGCAGGGCCAGGAGTTCGGAGGCGCGGGCGGCGGCGTCCAGGGGCGCGAAGCGGCGGCGCGCGACGCCGGCCGCCAGCAGGGTCTCCAGGTCCTCCTGCCAGCCCCAGTCCAGCTCTTCCTGGGCCTCGCGGAGCGCGGTGTTGCCGGGGGTGCGGGCCCAGAGTTCGATCCACAGCGTCCAGCGCGGGTCACGGGTGCCGCGGGGCAGGTAGAGCCGCAGGAAGAGGTCGAGCTTGCGCTCGGCGGTGATCCGGCGGGCGAGGAGCGCGCGCCGCTCCTCGGCGAGCGCGGCCTCGCTCCACCGGAGGGCGGCGAGCAGGAGCAGGTCCTTGCTGCCGAAGTAGTACAGGATGTGGCCGCCGCTCGTGCCGAGCCGCTCCGCCAGCGCGGACATGGTGAGCGAGGCGAGGCCGTCCTCCGCGATCGCGGTCATGGCCTCCTCGAGCATCCGCTCCTGGGTGACGTGTCCGTCCCGTCGTCGTGCCGCCCCTGCCACCACAGCCCTCCCCGTCCTGCCGTTCCGTGTCCTCGTGCGTCCGCTGTCCGCGAGACCGACCTTAACCGCAACCTCAGAGGGTCTTGACGTGGCCGGAACTCATCGCACATCTTGAATGCCGTTCTAACACTTAGAACGGCATTCAAGACAGGAGCGCGGTGTGCTCGGACACGACACGGAGCCCGTGACCACGGGCCGGACGGCGACCGACGAGGTCTTCCAGGTCGAGGAACACGGCATCGACCCCATCCCCGACGCCGAACGGCACGGCGGCGCCAAGGACGTCTTCTGGCTCTGGTTCGGCTCGAACCTCACCTTCACCTACGTCATCAACGGCGCCCTCGCCGTCGCCTTCGGCCTCTCCTTCTGGCAGGCCACCGCCGTCGTCGTGATCGGCGGCCTCTCCTTCCTCGCCATCGGCGCGGCCGGCCTCAGCGGGGTGCGCACCGGCACCGCGACCCTCGTGATCTCCCGGGCCGCCTTCGGCGTCCGGGGGAACTGGCCCGCCGGGCTCCTCAACTGGATCGTCAGCATCGGCTACACCGTCGTCAACACCGTGGTGGGCACCCTCGCCCTCGAAGCCTTCCTCGCCGACCTCGGTTGGCACGGCGGGCACGCCTCCCGCGCCCTCGCCCTCGGCGTCACCCTCGCTCTGACCTTCGCCGTCGCGCTCTGGGGCCACGCCACCGTCCAGTTCGCCGAACGCTGGATGGCGTACGTCCTCGCCGTCGGCTTCGCGGTCCTGCTCGTCCTCGTCCTGCCCGGCGCCGACACCTCCGCACCCGCCGCCGCGCCCGGCGCCTCCGGCTGGAGCCTCGCCTTCGTCGTCATGCTCGCGGGCCCCTTCTCGTACCTCCCCATGCCCGCCGACTACACCCGCTACCTGCCCCGCGCGACCACCCTCAAGGCCGTCACCTGGAGCGGAGCCCTGGGCGGGTTCCTCTCCTCCGTGGCCCTCGGCGTCGCCGGCGTGGCCGCGGCCACCCAGGCGGACATGACCGACGCCGTCGCCGGCACCGAGAGCCTCCTCCCCGGCTGGTTCCAGCCCCTCTTCCTCGCCCTCGTCCTCGGCGGATCCGTCACCAACTCGATCATCACCCTCTACTCGTCGAGCCTGAACCTCCAGGTCCTCGGCATCCCCTGGAGCCGCGCCCGCGCCATCGTCATCAGCGCCGCCGTCACCGCCGCGGGCTCCCTCGGTGCCCTCTTCCTCACCGACTTCACGACCTCGCTCCTCTCCTTCCTCTCCCTCCTGATCATCGTCTTCGCCCCCTGGGGCGGGGTCTTCCTCGCCGACATGCTGCTCCGCCGCTGCACCTACGACTCCGCCGGCCTGCACACGGGCGCCGGCGGCGCCTACTGGTACCGCGCGGGCTGGCACCCGGCCGGCCTCACCGCCCTCCTCTCCGGCCTCCTGTTCTCCGCCCTCACCTGCGACTCCGAACTCTGGACAGGCCCCCTCGTCGCCCTCCTCGGCGGCGCGGACCTCACCCTCCTCGGGGCCGCCGTCTCCGCCCTCGTGTACGTGCTCCTCGCCCGCGGTCACGTCACACCGGTGCGGCCCTGAGGCCCCGCGCCTTCCCCGCACCCCTGCGCCTTCCCCGCACCCCGCCCCTTCCCCGTACGCACGTCACGGAGTCACCCCGCATGAACAGCGCGACCCCTACTCCCACCTCCACCCCCACCCCCACCCCGGCCGACCTCGTCCTCACCGGGGCCCGCATCCACACCGTCGACCCGGCGCTTCCCGAAGCCCAGGCGCTCGCCGTCCGCGCCGGCCGCATCGTGTGGATCGGCTCCGACTCCGGGGCGGGCGCCTGGACCGGCCCCGGCACCGAAGTCCTCGACGCCCGGGGGCGGCTCGTCCTGCCCGGATTCGTCGACGCCCACAACCACGTCCGGCTCGGCTCCGACGACGCCTGCGTCCAACTCGCCGGCGCCCGCACCCTCGACGCCGTCCACGCGCGCATCCGGGACTGGCACGCGGCCCACCCCGACGCCGAGTGGATCGAGGCCGAGGCCTTCGACTACTCCGCCGTCCCCGACGGGCGCATGCCCACCGCCGCCGACCTCGACCCGGCCACCGGCGACACCCCCGCCCTCGTCCTCAGCTACGACGTCCACACCGCCTGGCTCAACACCGCGGCGCTGGAGCGGCTCGGCGTCGACCGCGACCACACCGACCTTCCCTTCGGGCGGGCCGTCACCGACCCCGCCACCGGCGAACCCACCGGATTCGTCAAGGACTTCGCCGTCAAGGGCCTCTCCCGCGACGGCCACCGCGCCCTCCGCGAGCTCGGCCTCCCCTGGGCCTCCCCGGACCGCCAGTACGGCCGGCTCGCCAAGAGCCTGGACGACGCCATCGGCTACGGGATCACCACCGTCGTCGAACCCCAGAACTCCCTCGACGACCTCGCCCTCTTCCAGCGCGCCCGAGCCGAGGGCCGGCTCCGCTCCCGGATCGTCGCCGCGCTCTTCCACCCGCGCGGCACGACCGACCGGGATCTCGACGAATTCGAGGAGGCCGCAAGGGAGTTCGCCGACGACCGGATGCGGGTCGGCCCGCTCAAGCTGTACATCGACGACGTCGTGGAACCGCGCACCGCCGCGCTCCTCGAGCCGTATGCGGGCTGCTCCCACCACCGGGGCGACACCTTCTACCCGCCCGAGGAGTTCGCCGAGCTGCTCACCCGGCTCGACGCGCGCGGCTTCCAGTGCTTCGTCCACGCCACCGGCGACCGGGGCATCCGTACCGTCCTCGACGCCGTCGAGCGGGCCCGCACCGTCAACGGGCCCCGCGACGCGCGCCACCAGGTCGTCCACGTCGAATGCCTCGACCCCGACGACACCCCGCGCTTCGCCGAACTCGGCGTCGTCGCCTGCATGCAGCCCCGCCACGCGGCCCCGGACATCGCCGGACCCGGCCAGGACTGGGCCGAGAACGTCGGTCCCGACCGCTGGCACAAGGCCTGGCCGCTCCGCAGCCTGCACGCCGCCGGCGCCGTCCTCGCCCTCTCCAGCGACTGGAACGTCGCCGAGATGGACCCCATGGTCGGCATCCACGCCGCCGTCACCCGCCGCCCGCCCGGCGGCGGACCGGCCTGGACGGCCGGCGAGACCCTGGACGTCGCCACCGCCGTCGAGGGCTACACGATGGGCTCCGCTTACGCCAACTTCCTCGACCACGAACGCGGTTCGCTGACCGTCGGCAAGCTCGCCGACTTCGTCGTCCTCTCCCGCGACATCCTCCGCATCGCCCCCGACGAGATCCCCAGCACCGTGGCGGAGACCGTCGTCGTGGGCGGAGTGGTCGTCGCGGGGCGTGCGCCGGCAGGCGTACGGGCTCCGGCGGAGTGACCGGCGCGGGATCGTGACGGGTGCGGGGAGCGCGACGCGAGCTGCCCGCACCCGCCCCCCGCGGCAGTCCCGGCGCGGTCAGTGGGCGTCCTCCCCGGACGTCACCGCCATCCGCCGCTCGAAGCGGCCGCCCGCGTCCCGAGACTCGTACACCCCGTCCTGCGTGGCGACGAGCAGCCGGCGGGCGTCCACGACGGTGAGCGCCTGCGGAGCGCCGCCCGGCACGGAGGCGACCCGGGTCCAGGAGGTGCCCCCGTTCGCGCCGCGGAAGAGGACGCCGCTCGGGTCGACGCCGTAGAGGGCGTCGGGCGCGCCCCACGACACGTACGCGAGCACCTGCCCGGAGGCGGGCGCGAAGGACCTGCCGCCGTCCGTGCTGCGGACCACGCCGGTTTCGGTGGTGGCGAGGACGGTGCCCGCGGTGGCGGGGGAGACGGCGATGTCGAGGGCGCGCAGGGCGGCCCGCTCCTCCCAGCGCACGCCGTCCGGGCTGACCCGCAGGAGCCCGTTCGCGCTGTCGTAGCCGTAGACCGTGGAGTCGGGGGCGGCGTCGAGGGAGTGGAAGTCGACCTCGCCCCCGAGGGACTTCTCCTGCCAGGAGCGGCCGGAGTCCGTCGACGCGATGAGGCCGAGGTCGGCGGGGCCGCCGCTGCCGGGGGCCGGATGCCCGCTGGCGAGGAAGGTGCCCGAGGCGGTGACCGTGAAGCCCATGAAGTCGTCCCGGCGGTCGCCGACCGGTACCGGCCGGCCGCCGGCGCCCGCCGTGCGCAGCCCCTCGTGGGTGGCGACGTAGAGCGTGTCGCCGCGGGCCCCGAGGCCGTGGATGTGGCTGAGGGAGGCGCCGGAGTCGGCGCCGGTGCCGGCCGGGCCGGTGGAAGTGCAGGCGGTGAGGGCCAGGGCCAGGGCGACGGCGGCGGTGAGGGCGGCGGTGGTCGTGGCGGCCGGGCGGCGGCCGGAGGGGTGTGTCTGCATCGTTCTTTCGCCTCAGGTGCGGGGGTACGGAGAGTGCGTGGGCGCGCGGGGCGCGGCGGCGGGGCGGTCCGTCCCGGAGGGAACGGACCGCCGTGGCACGCGTGCGTGCTCGCCTTACGGGGACGGGATCACAGGCGGTCGAGGATCTTCCGCAGCGCGCCGATCTCCTCGGACTGGGTCCGGACGACGTCGTCGGCGAGCGCCTTGGCCGTGGTGTTGCCGCCGTTCTTCCGCTCGTCCTCGGCCATGGCGACGGCACCCTCGTGGTGGGCGATCATCAGCTCGGCGAACCTGCGGTCGAAGGCCTTCCCCTTGGCGGCGGCCAGGTCCTTCATGTCCCGCTCCGACATCATCCCGGGCATGCCGTGCCCGGAGCCGTGACCGGCGGACGCGGGCTTGCCCCACGCCTTGAGCCAGCCCTTCATCTTCGTGATCTCCGGGTCCTGGGCCCGCTCGACCGCGGCGACCAGCTCCTTGACCTCGGGGTCCTCGGCCCGGCCCGCGGCGAGCTTCGCCATCTCCAGGGCCTGCTCGTGGTGGGGGATCATCATCTGCGCGAACATGACGTCCGCGTCGTTGAAGGCGCCGGGGGCGCCGGTCTCGGCGGCGGCCCCCGAGGCGGTGGCGGACGCGGGCGTGGAGGGAGTGGCGGAGGCGGTGGAGGGCTTGCCCCCGTGGTCCATTCCGCTCATCGCGTCGTCCGTGCCGCAGGCGGAGAGCAGAAGCCCGGCCGCGGCGACGGCGCCGACGAGGGCGGACTTCCGGGCGGTGCGGTTCGTGAAGGCACGCATGTGGTGACACCTCGTGTGCTGGTCGTACTGACGGAAGAAGGCAGGTCGAAGACGTTCACGGGCAGCGCGAAGCGCCCGCGGTGGCGTGACGGCCTAGATCCGCAGGACGGACAGAAGTGCGAGGTCGGGGGGCCGGCGCGGCGGAGCGTGAGGCCCCAGCGCGGGCGTGAGCCGCGCGAGGAGGAGGGCGAGCCACTCGGGGCGGCGCCCGAGCGCGGCCCGTACGAGCCCGGCCAGCAGCCAGGCACCGAGGACGGCCACGCACAGGGTGGTCATGTCCATCCCGGTACCGGGATCGTGCCGGGCGTCGCTCCTGTCGGTGGCGTCGGTGGCGGCAGAGCCGGCCGAGCCGTGGAGGCCGTGAGGGCTTCCGGTTCCGTGTGACGCGGCGGCCCCCGCGGCGTGCGCGGGTGCCCCGTGGGAGACGGCGGAAGCGGTGTCCGTGCCGTCGCCGGAGCCCGCCGGGTGCCCGACCGCATGCATCAGGAACACCCCGAGCGCGAGCACGACGACGAGCAGGAGGTGCCCCAGGGCACCTCCTGCTCGTCTGTCACGTTCCGCTCGGTGTGCAGCCACAGCCAGGACCTCCTGGCTGGGGAATATACCGTGCAGGGGTATCTGATCCGCGTCAGGCGGGAAGCTCACCCGACATCGCGGCGGCCATCCGCAGGTGCGGCGCCGCCTCGGCGGTGCGTCCCTGGCGCTCCAGGGTGCGGCCGAGCATCAGTCGGGCGTAGTGCTCGACCGGGTCGCGGTCGAGGACGGCCCGGAGCTCGGTCTCGGCCTTGGAGAGCTGGGCGGAGTGGTAGTAGGCCCGGGCGAGCAGGAGTCGCTGGGCCGTCTGCTCCGGGTGCTCGGCGACCAGGCCGAGCAGGATGCGGACGGCGGTTCCGTACTCCTTCGCTTCGAAGAACAGCTGGGCGCGGTCCCAGCGCTCTCCGGCTGTTCCGAACTCGTAGTACGTGTCGCTCACTTGCTGTCCCTTTCCAGAGTCCTGGATCTGCCACCCTGTGGGGTGGTCGATCAGGTCAACACAGCAGGATGGTTGAACATTCCACCATGATCGGCCTCGCCTCCCCGGGAGCGCCCCGGCACCCGGGAATCGGACAGGAAAAGGTTGAGCGACATGAGCAATCTCGATCGTCAGGCCACGCCCACCGTGTGCGGCGGCCGCGGCTTCGTCGTCGCCGAGCCGGTACGGGAGCTGCTCAGCCCCCGCCGCGTCCAGCTCGGCGAGTCGACCGAGGTCCGCCGGCTCCTCCCCAACCTGGGCCGGCGCATGGTCGGCGCCTGGGCCTTCGTCGACCACTACGGCCCCGACGACATCGCCGACGAGCCGGGCATGCAGGTCCCTCCGCACCCGCACATGGGGCTCCAGACCGTCAGCTGGCTGCACGAGGGCGAGGTCCTGCACCGCGACTCCACCGGCAGCCTCCAGACCATCCGCCCCCGCGAGCTGGGCCTCATGACCTCAGGCCGGGCGATCTCCCACTCCGAGGAGAGCCCCCGCCCGCACGCCCGCTTCCTCCACGGCGCCCAGCTCTGGGTGGCGCTCCCCGACGCCCACCGCCACGTCGAGCCCCACTTCCAGCACCACGCCGACCTGCCCCACGTCACCGCCCCCGGCCTCACCGCCACCGTCATCCTCGGCACCCTCGACGGCGCCACCTCCCCCGGCACCACGTACACCCCCCTCGTCGGCGCCGACCTCACCCTCACCGCCGGCGCCGACACCCGCCTCCCTCTCGACCCCGACTTCGAGTACGCCGTCCTCGCCATGTCCGGCGAAGCCCACGTCGACGGCGTCCCCCTCCTCCCCGGCTCCATGCTCTACCTCGGCTGCGGCCGCACCGACCTCCCCCTCCGCGCCCTCTCCGACGCCGGCCTCATGCTCCTCGGAGGCGAACCCTTCGAAGAGGAACTCGTCATGTGGTGGAACTTCGTCGCCCGCACCGACGAGGAGATCCGCGAGGCCCGCGAGCAGTGGATGAAGGGCGACCGCTTCGGCGAGGTGAAGGGCTACGACGGCGACCGCCTGGACGCCCCGGAGGTCCCGCCGACCCAGCTGAAGGCGCGGGGGAGGGTGCGCTGACCTGTGCTTTTCTCCTCGTGGCCGATGCCGGAAGGAGGTTCGATCGGCCATGTCTCCGGTTCGTCGGCGTGTCGCTGGGAGGGGCGGTTTCGCAGTCCCTCCCAGCGGCGCAGCCGATGCGGCGTGCTTCTGCGGTGTGCTCGTGTGCGAGCAGGTCTGGTCAGCTGAATGCCGACCTTGTAGTGGGCGACCGGATCCGGGTAGGCGCCTCCGGTCGGGTCGCCCACCGATACGAGTGGGGCCGTGTCGGGGAGGATGTTGCAGAGCGCGCCGTTGAGTCCGGTGGGTGATCCGATGGTTCCGTCGCCGCGGCCAGGATGGATCCGGATTTCGCCTCCCGCGCGGGCGACGATGTCCTCGTTCCCGTCCCCGGTCCAGTCGCCACAGTGGCTGATCGACGCTCTGCTCCAGCCGCTGTTTCCGATGGTGAGGCGGGAGGCCGTCCCGGTCATTCTGCTGGGGCCCGATGACTTGTGGCCGGTGCTGCAGGCGGGCGGAGGCCTGGGCGGAGGCGTTCCTGTCATCGGCAGCAGGCCAGGGCCGATCCGGGCCGGGTGCAGCCGAGGGCATCCACGCGAGCGCATCGTCGGCCCGTCCGGCGCATTCGCCGGACCGGTCGTGCCGAGCTGCCTGCCCGGCCCCAGGGGCGTCCCGAGACTCGCCCGTGACCTGCGGAAAGATCCACGACGGGGTTACGACCGGTTTCGTCACCACGCGCACAGGATCGTCACCGAACCGACATACCGAGCGGTCGGGAACCCCCTTACGCAGGAGCCCTACCCATGAGTAACGTACGCGGACCCACCAGCGCCACCCGCCCGTTCCCCGGGGCGGCAAGGAGCAAGATCGATGTCGTACCACCAGCCTTTCCCGGGCCCACCGCCCGTACCCCAGCACCGGAATGCCGGGCGGCACCGCCAAGAGGCGGCGTCGCAGTCCTGGGAGGGCGGATCGCCGTCCTGGGACACCGATCCACAGGCAGCCTGGGACGCGTCCCCGCGAGCGTGGGACTCCTCGCCGCAGGGCTGGGACTCCGCGCAGCAGCCCTGGGACGCGTCCCCGCAGCCGCAGCCTCCCGCGGCCACCGGCGATCGTGACGATCTGCACCGGCTCGGATCGGCTTACCGCAGGCTCCGTCGCGTCGCCACCTTCACCGCGCTCGGCTACTTCGTCATCTTCCTTTTCCTGTCCGGCTACGCCCCCTCGATGATGACCGGCAACATCACCGGTGGTCTCACCGTCGGTCTGGTCCTGGGGCTCCTCCAGTTGCCCGTGGCGCTGGCTGCGATCGCGGTGTACGAGCGGATCGCGCGCAAGAACGTCGACCCGCTCGCCGCGGCGATCCGCGAACGCGCCGAGCAGGCGGCCGCGGCAGCCGCGGCCCGGCCGGAACGTCAGAGCCGCTCCGGACGTCCCGTGTGGAAGCAGCCCACCGGAGGTGCGCGCGCATGACCAGCTTCAGCTCCGAGGCCCAGACCATGTCGCTGATGGCGTTCATCGCGGTCATCACCGTCACGCTGCTGCTGTGCGTGATGACCGGTCCCGATCGTGACGACCTGGGCGATTTCTACACCGGCTACCGCTCGCTCTCCCCCGTGCAGAGCGGCCTCGCGATCGCCGGCGACTACATCTCCGCCGGCACCGTGCTCGGCACCATCGGCATCATCGCGCTCGTCGGCTATGACGGCGTCACGCTCGCCCTGAGCACCGCGCTCTCGCTGGTCCTGATGATGTTCCTGCTCGCCGAACCGCTGCGTAACGCCGGCCGGTTCACGATCGGCGACGTCTTCACCCGGCGTCTCCCCGGCCCCGCCGTGCGGATCGCCACGGCCGCGGTCACCCTGACCGCACTGCTGCCGCTGGTGGTCTTCCAGCTCGCGGGCGCCGGTGACCTCCTCTCCGTCGTCCTCGGCTTCGACTCCGACGGCTTCAAGACCGGGGCGATCGTGTTCCTGGGCCTGCTGATGATCGCGTACGCGGCGATCGGCGGCATGAAGGGCACCGCCTTCATCCAGATCGTCAAGACCGTCGCCCTGCTCGGCGCGTCCCTCGCGATCGCCGCGCTCATCCTCAACCGCTTCGACTTCAGCCTGCCCTCCCTGCTGGACGCAGCCAAGCGTGGCAGCGGGGCGGGAGACGCCTATCTCGCCTCCGGTCTGCAGTTCGGCGGCAACGAACTCGACATGATCAGCACTCAGTTGACGGTCGTACTCGGCGCCGCGGTGCTGCCACAGATCACCATGCGCATGTTCACCGCGCGCAGCGCGGCAGCCGTGCGGCGCTCGATGTCCTGGGCGGTGTCGACCGTCGTCGTGACCTGTCTGCTGATCGCCGTCATCGGCTTCGGCGCGGCGGCGATCGTCGGCCACCAGGGGATCGTCGCCGGTGACCCGCAGGGCAAGACAGCGTTCCTCATGGTCAGCCAGGCCGTCATGGGCACGGACCAGACGACCTTCGAGACACTGCTGTTCACGGCCGTGTCGACAGCCGTCTTCCTCACCCTGCTGGCCTCGGTCGCCGGGATCACCCTCGCCTGTGCCAACACCCTGGCGCACGACCTCATCACGCACGGGTTGCGCCGCAAGGCGCAACTGAAGGGCTCCACAGAGATGGCCATCGCCCGGACCGCCGCGGCGGGCGTCGGGTTCGTGGCGATCGCGATCGCCGCCGGTGCACGGCATCTGAACCTTCAGGCACTGCTCACCCTGTCGTTCTGCATCGGCGCGTCCGCGGTCGCACCGGCCCTCGTCTACAGCCTCTTCTGGCGCCGCTACTCCCGTACGGGACTGCTCCTCACCCTCATCGTGGGCAGCGTCTCCGCGATTGTCCTCATGACCGGCAGCAACCTGGTGTCCGGATCGCCCCAGGCGATCTTCCCGGACCAGGACTTCAACTGGTTCCCGTTCACCACGTCGGGCATCCTCTCGGCCCCGCTGGGCTTCCTCGCGGGCTGGCTCGGCACGGTGCTCTACGAACGTGACCCGGCCGACCACCGCATGCGGTACGAAGCGGTGGAGGAGACGATCCTGGCCGGCACCCCCGCGGCGAACAGCGCCTCCCCGTCCTGACGCGCACGCCCCGACGAAAGGGCGCCCGGCCTGAAGTTCCAGGC
>NZ_JBHJQI010000200.1:0-11199 GCF_042262805.1 Streptomyces sp. NPDC056361 | reverse complement strand
TCCGTGAACCCCCCGCCGGCGCCCGCTCCCCCTCGGGCGCCGGCTCCCCCTCGGCGCCGACGCCGGCGAGCGGCGGCGCGGTCCTGCGCGGCACGTGGAACCAGGCGGCCTCGTCGGTCTCCTTGGACCGGACGCGGACCTGGCGGTAGTGGTCCGGCTCCACGTAGCGGCCGCCGAGGGCGACCACGTTCTCGTACAGCCAGTCGGAGACCACGACGAGCAGGTCGACCTCGGGCGCCTCGGTCATGAGCCGTTTGGCCGGGGGGCTGTCGCAGAGTCTGGCGGCGAGGTCCACCGCCCGCCCGACGAGCCCGTGCCGGTCCTGCACGACGAGGCCGGCGTTCATGCCGATCCGCATCCGCAGTCGCCGGCTCCGGCCGGTGTTGTGCTCCCGCAGGCTCTCGTAGAGGGTGTCGATCCACCGCCCGACCATGAGGGTCGGCGGCACGTCGGGGCGCAGGGCGGCGAGGATGCCGTCGCCCCGGTCCTCCTGGTGGAAGGTGTCGGGCTCGACGCCCACGGAGCTGTACGCCTCGTCGAAAGCGGTGTACATCGCGGCGCGGTGCAGCTCCTTCTCGGCCATGTCCATGGCCCCGGAACCCACGATGTCGCCGAAGACGACGAACCGGTGGATCCCGCCCGCTACCCCGCTCGCTCCCGCACTGCTCACTCGGACTCCCTGTGTGATGCCGTGGTGCCGCTCGATGCCGTGGTGCCGCTTCGGTGCCGTGGTGCCGCTTCGGTTCGGTGGTGCGTTTCGGTTCCGTGGTGCGCTTCGGTTCCGTGGTGCGTTTCGGTTCGTGGTGCGTTTCGGTTCGTGGTGCCGGTGTTCGGTTCGGTGTCGGTGGCGCATGTCCAGAGTGGTCGCGTTCCGCGACCGGCGATGTAGCCGTTTACACATCCGGCGGAGATTCGTCCGCCCGTTCCGCGCCGGGGCGCGCACGCCCCTCGGCGAGCAGCACGAGGACCCGCATGTCGATGACGACGACGGTGCGGTGCGCGGTGCGGACGACGTCCTGCTCCCGCAGCAGGCGCAGCGCCTTGGCCACCGCCTCCCGGGTGGCGCCGATGGCGGCGGCCAGGTCGTGCTGGGGCAGCGGGAGTTCGAGTACGGTCCCGGCGTCGCCGCGCCGGCCCGCGCGCTCGGCGAGTTCGACGAGCCGGGCGGCGAGGCGCTGGAGGACGGTCTCGGAGGCGAGCGCCCGGCGTTCGACGTCGGCGCTGCGGAGCCGGGTGGCGAGCTGTCGCATGATCAGCGCGGTGGCGTGCGGCCGGGCGGCGAGGAAGCGCCGGAACCGGTCGCCGGAGACGGCCACCGCCTCGACGGTGCCGAGTGCGGTGACGCTGGCGCTGCGCGGGCGCAGGTCGACGGCGGCGAGGTCGCCGACGACCTCGCCGGCGCCGCGCAGGGCGAGGATGAGCCGGGCTCCGCGCTCGGTGCCGACGGAGACGACGGACCAGCCGGAGAGCAGCGCGAGGACGTAGGCGCTGGTGTCGCGTTCGCGGATCATCACCTCCCCGGGCTCGTAGACGCGCCGGGCGCCCTCGGCGAGCAGGGTCCGCCGGTCGGCAGCCGACAGGGCATGGAGGAAGGAGCGGTCCTGGCCGAAGAGACTCATGGCCCGCTCACCCCCCGTACCGTCCGTGGGTCTTCCGGGGAAGACCGTCCACCGGTGGTCGTCCGGCTGTTTTCGTGCGCTTGTTCCCACCTCATGTGACCATCTCTGTCACAGAGTTGACGCTGTGTCACGTCATGGGGTGAAGAACGCTAGAGGGTGCGGAAGAAACGCGTCAACGAGCACGAGGGGCGCAGGGGAGCGCCGTCCCCGGCATCCCTGCGCCCCCCGTCGCCGACCAGGTCAGAGCCTGGGGTCGACCGGCTCGGACTCCAGTGCGAGGACCGCGAAGACGGCCTCGTGGACCCGCCAGAGCGGTTCCCCGTCCGCGAGCCGGTCGAGCGCCTCCAGGCCGAGGGCGTACTCGCGCAGCGCCAGCGACCGCTTGTGGCCGAGGAAGCGCTGCCGCAGCCGCTCCAGGTTCTCCGGCCGGGTGTACTCGGGGCCGTAGATGATCCGCAGGTACTCCCTTCCGCGCACCTTGACGCCCGGCTGGGCGAGCCGGCCCTTGGCGTCGCGGACGAGCGCCGCCAGCGGCTTGACGACCATGCCCTCGCCGCCGGCGCCGGTCAGGTCGAGCCACCAGTCGGTGCCGGCGCGGAGCGAGGCCTCGTCGCCGGTGTCGACGACGAGCCTGCGGGTGACCTGGAGCAGCCCGGTCGGGTCGTGCTCCACCAGCCGATCGAGCCAGGCGAGCTGCGTGTCGTGCGGGACGCCGGCGAGCGAGCGGCCGCGCGCCGCCAGGAGCTGGAACGGCGCGAAGCGCACCCCGTCCAGCCCCTCGGTCGGCCAGCAGTACCTGCGGTACGCCGCCGTGAACGCCGCCGCGTCCACGGCCCGTTCGCGCTGCCGGGCGAGCAGCCCGTCGATCCCCTCGACCCCGCGGCCCACCGCCCGCTCCAGGGCGTCGACCGCCCCCGGGAAAACGGCGCCGGAGGCCGCGCCGACCGCCGCGTACTGCGCGCGCAGCAGCCCGGCCGACTTGAGCGACCACGGCATCAGCTCGCCGTCGAGCAGCAGCCAGTCCGTGTCGAGCTCCTCCCACAGCCCGGCGGCGCCGATCGCGGTCCGCAGCCGGCCGAGCACCTCCTCGGTGACGGCCTCGTCGTCGAAGAACGGCCGTCCGGTACGGGTGTGCAGCGCGCCGGTCACCCCGGTGACGCCGAAGCGCTCACGGGCCGCCTCCTCGTCGCGGCAGACCAGGGCGACCGCCCGGGAGCCCATGTGCTTCTCCTCGCACACGACCCGCTCGACCCCGTCCGCCCGGTACTGGGCGAAGGCCTCGGCCGGGTGCTCCAGGTACCCCTCGGCGCGCGAGGCGGCGGTCGGAGCCATCGTCGGCGGCAGGTAGGCGAGCAGCCGGGGGTCGACGGCGAAGCGGCTCATGACCTCCAGGGCCGCCGCCGCGTTCTCCTCCCGCACGGCGACGTTGCCGAGCTGCCGGGTCTCCACGATCCGCCGGCCCCGCACGTCGGCCAGGTCCAGGGGGCGTCCCTGGTGCCCGCCGGGCGCCTCGGTCGCGAGCGGCCGGGCCGGCTCGTACCAGACCCGCTCGGCCGGTACGTCGACGAGTTCGCGCTCCGGCCAGCGCAGCGCGGTCATCCTGCCGCCGAAGACGGCTCCGGTGTCGAGGCAGATCGTGTTGTTGACCCAGGAGGTGTTCGGCACGGGCGTGTGCCCGTAGACGACGGTGGCGCGGCCCCGGTACTCCTCGGCCCACGGGTAGCGCACCGGCAGCCCGAACTCGTCGGTCTCGCCGGTGGTGTCCCCGTACAGCGCGTGCGAGCGGACCCGGCCCGACGTGCGGCCGTGGTACTTCTCCGGCAGGCCCGCGTGGCAGACGACGAGGTTGCCGCCGTCGAGGACGTAGTGGCTGACGAGCCCGTCGATGAACTCGGCGACCTCGGCGCGGAACGCGTCGCTCTCGCCCGCCAGCTGCTCGATGGTCTCGGCCAGCCCGTGCGTCTCCTGGACCTTCCGGCCCTTCAGCCAGCGGCCGAGCTTGTTCTCGTGGTTTCCGGGCACGCACAGGGCGTCGCCCGCGGCGACCATGGCCATCACGCGGCGCAGGACGCCCGGCGAGTCGGGGCCCCGGTCGACGAGGTCGCCGACGAAGACGGCCGTCCGCCCCTCGGGGTGGTGGCCGTCGACGTAGCCCAGCTTCGCGAGCAGGGTCTCCAGCTCGGAGCGGCAGCCGTGGACGTCGCCGATGACGTCGAAGGGGCCAGTGAGGTGGCGCAGGTCATTGAAGCGGCGCTCCAGGACGATCCCGGCGTCCTCCACCTCCTCGACGGAACGCAGGACGTGGACCTTGCGGAAGCCCTCGCGCTCCAGGCCGCGCAGCGAGCGGCGCAGCTCGCGGCGGTGGCGCTGGATGACGTGCGCGGGCATGTCCGCCCGGTCGGGGCGCCCGGCGTTGCGGCTGCGGCACACCTCCTCGGGCAGGTCGAGGACGATCGCGATCGGCAGCACGTCGTGGGTCCTGGCCAGCTGGACGAGCTGGCGCCGGGCCTCCTGCTGCACGTTGGTGGCGTCGACGACGGTCAGCCGTCCCGCCTCCAGGCGCTTGCCCACGATGTAGTGGAGGACGTCGAAGGCGTCCTTGCTCACGGACTGGTCGTTCTCGTCGTCGGCGACGAGCCCGCGGCAGAAGTCGGACGAGACGACCTCGGTCGGCTTGAAGTGGCGCCGGGCGAAGGTGGACTTGCCGGAACCGGTGGCGCCGACGAGCACGACGAGGGAAAGGTCGGTGACGGGCAGGTTACGGGTCATGCCGTGGCCTCCTTCGAGGTCTCGTCGGTGCGGGTGAAGACGGCCATCTGGGTGGGCGGGCCGACCTCGGGGTCGTCGGGGCCGACGGGGGTGAACCCGACGCCGTACCCGTACGTCCTGGCGACCTCGGCCGCCCAGCCGCGGAACTCCTCGCGGGTCCATTCGAAACGGTGGTCGCCGTGCCGGACGTGCCCGGCCGGGAGCGACTCCCAGCGCACGTTGTACTCGACGTTCGGCGTGGTCACCAGCACCGTGCGGGGCCGCGCCGAGCCGAACACCGCGTACGCGAGGGCCGGCAGCCTCGGCAGGTCGAGGTGCTCGATCACCTCGCTGAGCACGGCCGCGTCGTAGCCGGTCAGCCGCTTGTCGGTGTACGCGAGCGAGCCCTGCACCAGCTTGACCCGGGCGGCCTGCCGCTCGCCCATCCGGTCCAGCCGGAGGCGGCGCGCGGCGACGGTCAGGGCGCGGACGGACACGTCGACGCCGACGATCTCGGTGTAGCGGGGGTCCTTGAGCAGGGCCTGCACCAACTGCCCCTGGCCGCAGCCGAGATCGAGCACGCGGGTCGCCCCGGCGGCGTCGAGCGCGGCGAGGATCGCCTCGCGGCGCCGCTCGGCGAGCGGCACCGGCCGCTCCTCCGTGTCGGTCGTCTCGTCGACGGCGTTGTCGACCTCGTCGACGTCGACGCCCTCGGCCTCGGCGAGCCGCACCAGTTCGAGCCGCTCCGTCGCCTCGCGGGCCAGGCCCCAGCGGCGGGAGAGGTAGCGGGCGGTGATCAGCTTCCGCTCGGGGTGTCCGGCCAGCCAGCCGTCACCGGCGCGCAGCAGCTTGTCGACCTCGTCGGGGGCGACCCAGTAGTGCTTGGCGTCGTCGAGGACGGGCAGCAGCACGTACAGGTGGTTGAGGGCGTCCGCGAGCCGCAGCTCGCCCTCCAGGACCAGCCGCACGTACCGGGAGTCGCCCCACTCGGGGAACTCCGCGTCCAGGGCCACCGGCTCGGCCTCCACCGTCTCCCAGCCCAGCGGCTCGAACAGCGCCCGCACCAGGCCCGCGCCGCCCCGCGCGGGAAGCGCGGGGACCTCGACGCGCAGCGGCAGCGGCGCGGCGGCCCGCTCGGGCATCGCCTGGCAGACGCCGTGCAGCGCCGTCTTGAAGACCTTGGCGAGCGCGACGGCGAGCAGCGAGGACGCCGCGTAGGGCCGGTCGTTCACGTACTGGGCGAGCGCGGAGTCCGGGGCGCCGCCCCGGCCCTTGCCCTTGCCGCGGCGCACCAGCGCCACGGGGTCCACCTCCAGGAGAAGTGCAGCCGTGCACCGCTCGGCGGTCGCCTCGGGGTAGAGGACGTGCGCCGTGCCGTGCGAAGTCGAGAACGCCTGCGCCCGCTCGGGATGCTTGTGCAGCAGAAAGCCGAGATCGGTCGCGGGTCGCTCCTGGTTGCCGGTTGTGCTGATCGTCAGGAACACACTTCCGAGTATGTTCGCCCGTCCCCCTGCCGACCAGGCATTTTCCGTGCGCCGGCGCCGGGCCGCGCCTCAGCGCGGCCGGTCGCCGGACAGCGCCGCCGCGACGGCCGTGATCGTGTCCGGCCCCACCCGGCAGCAGCCGCCGACGAGCCGGGCGCCCGCGGCGGCCCAGGCTCCGGCCCCGGCCGGGTCGAAGGCGAGGTCGCCCCGCCAGTCGCGCGCCCGGGCGTCCCACCGCTCGCCGCTGTTGGGATAGGCCACGACCGGCCCGCCGGTCACGGCCGCGGCGAGCTCCACGGCGTCCGCCACCCCGGCCGGGTCGCAGCAGTTGACGCCGACCGCCACGACCTGGTCGTTCCCGGCGGCGACCGCGAACGCCTCCGCCAGGTCCTGCCCGGCCCGGGTCCGCCCGCCCTCGATCGTGTACGAGAGCCACACGGGCGTCCCCGCCCCCGCGGCCGCCCGCAGCAGCGCCTCCGCCTCGTCCGCGTCCGGGACCGTCTCCAGTGCCAGGACGTCCGGCTCCGCCGCGGCGAGCGCCTCGATCCGCGGCCGGTGGAACGCCTCCAGCTCCCGCACCGACAGCCCGTACCGTCCCCGGTACTCGCTGCCGTCCGCGAGCATCGCCCCGTAGGGCCCGACGGACGCGGCGACCCAGACCTCCTCCCCGACCCGCTCCGCCGCCGCCCGCGCGAGCTCCACGCTCCGGCCCAGCAGCCCCGCCGCCGCCTCCCGGCCCAGGCCCCGCCGGGCGAAGCCCTCGAAGGTGGCCTGGTAGCTGGAGGTGATGAGCACCCGGGCGCCGGCCCGTACGTACGCCGCGTGGGCCGCCTCGATCTGCTCGGGGCCGTCGGCGAGGAGCCGCGCGGACCAGAGCGCGTCCGAGAGGTCGCAGCCCTGCGCCTCCAGCTGGTTGGAGAGACCGCCGTCGAGGACGACCACCCCTGCCCGGAGGGCTTCGGCGAGCGTGCGGATCGGCTTCATCGGGTCGCCCGTCCCCTCATCCCAGCTGCGCCTGGACCTGCGCGGAGATCAGCTCCAGGTGGTCCAGGTCGTCCAGGTCGAGGACCTGGAGGTAGACCCGCGAGGAGCCGATCGCCGCGTACCGCCCGATCTTGTCGACGACCTCGGCGGGCGAGCCCGCGAGGCCGTTCGCCTTGAGTTCGTCCACGTCCCGCCCGATGGCGGCGGCGCGGCGGGCCACCTCGGCGTCGTCCCTGCCGACGCAGACGACCAGCGCGTTGGAGTACACCAGGTCGTCCGGCGCCCGCCCGGCCGCCTCCGCGGCGGCCCGGACCCGGCCGAACTGGAGCTCGGTCTCCTCCAGGGACGCGAACGGGATGTTGAACTCGTCCGCGTACCGTGCGGCCAGCCGCGGCGTGCGGCTCGCGCCGTGCCCGCCGATGAGCACCGGGATCCTGTCCTGCGCGGGCTTGGGCAGCGCGGGCGAGTCGGTGAGCCGGTAGTACGTCCCCTCGTGGTCGAACGTCTTCCCGACCTCGGTCCCCCACAGCCCGGTCACGATCGCCAGCTGCTCCTCGAGACGGCCGAACCTCTCCTTCGGGAACGGAATGCCGTACGCCGCGTGCTCCTCCTCGAACCAGCCGGCCCCCAGGCCCAGTTCGACCCGCCCGCCGGACATCCGGTCGACCTGGGCGACCTGGATGGCGAGGACCCCGGGGAGCCGGAAGGTGCCGGCCGTCATCAGGGTGCCCAGCCGGATCCGCTTCGTCTCCCGGGCCAGGCCCGCCAGGGTGATCCAGGCGTCCGTCGGGCCGGGCAGGCCGTCGGCGGACCCCATGCTCAGATAGTGGTCGGAGCGGAAGAAGGCGTCGAAGCCGAGGTCCTCGGTGGCCCGGGCCACCCTGAGGAGGGTGTCGTAGTCGGCCCCCTGCTGGGGTTCCGTGAAGATGCGAAGATCCATACCTCCATCCTGCACCGTCGGGTGCGTGTCAACCTCTCCGTCAGTCCGCCGTCCGCACCGGCACGGTCGGGTGAATATCCGACCCCCTGGCGGGGCGCGTCCGCCCTGGCCAGTGACCGGGGCCGGGCACCCGTCGTTGGCTCGGGCGGAGCCGGACCGCCCGGCCCTCGTGCCGGCGGCCGCTGCCGGTGCGTCGCTCTCTCTCGTGGCCCCGTCCTCGGCGGTGGGGTCCCGGTCGAGGAGGCCGCCATGTCCCAGGAAGCCGCGCCGGAGCGGGCCGTTCCCGAGCAGCCGGTGCCGCAGTCCGTACCCGAGCAGAAGGCCGCCGGCGCCCCCAAGGGTCTGCTCCAGCAGATGGAGGAGATCATGGCGGCCCTCTCCGCCGACCTCTCCCAGCTGGACGCCGACCTCCAGTCCTCGGCCGACCGCCACGAACCCGACCAGCACGAGCCCCACCGGCGCGAGCACCAGGACCGCCCCGGCGACGCCCGGCCGCTCCTCTAGACCCGCCGCCGCCCTCGTGTCCCCGGCCGCTCGACGGGTGCCGTTCACGTCGGGCCCCGCCCGGGGCCCGCGCGACCGCGGGCGGGGTCGGGCGGGCGGGCCCGCTCCCCGTCCCGTACGGCCAGGCGCCGGAGCATCCCGCGCACCCGGTCGCTCGACTCGTCGGCGGCGTCGATGGCCTCGATGCACTGCCAGTAGAGCCCCTCCTCGTCGGTGGCGCAGGCCACCCCGACGAGCGCGATCCCCACTTCCCCGAGCAGTGCGCCCAGCGCGGTCAACGCCCCGCGCGGATCGCCCACTTCGGTCAGCTGGGCCGCCCGGGGCCCGCCCGCTCCCCACACCGGGTACTCCCCGATCTCGCTCAGCCCCCGCGCGTCGCCCCGCAGTTCCAGCGGCCCGCAGAGCGCGAGATGACTTCCTATCGCCTGGGCGAGCGCCTGGGCCTGCCAGGCCTCCGCCACGATGTGCTGTGCCGTTCCGCTCTCCGCCAGCGCGCGCCGGCCGAGTGTGATGAGTCGCTCCGCGTCCATCAACGCAGCCCCCGTTCGTACGACTTACTGCCCACTCATTCCACTACCCAGAGTGAGGCGGCCTGAGCCTCCGCACCAGGGGAATTCGGAAATCTGTGGACAGGAGGCTCGACGGGGAAAAGCCGATCACTCCGAAGAGTGACGATCTCCGTCCGCATCGCCCCCCTCGCCGCCGTCCGCGCTCCCGCCGGACCGCCGCCGGGCGGGAAAGCGGACCTCGTTGCGGTCGATCTTGGCCGCGAGGGCCGCCAGGGGGTCGACCCCGAGCACCTCGCAGAACTGGAGGAGATAGGCGAGCACGTCCGCCACCTCGTCGGCGACGCGGTGCGCCGACTCGGGGTCGTCCATCACCCGCTCCGCCTGCTCGGGCGTCAACCACTGGAAGATCTCCAGGAGTTCGGCCGCCTCCACGCTGAGCGCCGCCACCAGGTTCTTGGGCGTGTGGTAGGGCTGCCAGTCACGGGCGGCCGCGAACTCGGCCAGCCTGCGCTGCAGTCCCGCCACGTCAAGGTTGTTCGTCATCCGGTCAGGTCTACCACCGTCACCCCGGGTGTCCGCCGCGCCTCCCCCGCCGCTCGCTCCCCGACCGTCCCGGCGACCCTGATGTGCCCGTCGGCGGCGATGCCCGCAGCGAGCCGGAGGAGCTCACCCAGCTGGCGACCGTCGAGCCCGCGGTCCAAGCCGTCGGCGAGCAGGGTCAGGCTCTGCATGGCGTCGGGCACCTCGGCGAGCCGGTCCATCGCCAGCACGCCGGGCCCGGTGAGCAGGGTGAGCGCGAGTGCCAGATAGCGGAGTTCGCCGTCGCCGAGCCGGCCGAGCGGGGTCGCGGGCCGGCCGCCCCGCTCCAGGAACGCCCGCACGGTGCCCTCCGGGAGCTCCTGCACCCCGACGCCGGTGACGGGTCCCGCGCAGCCGGCTCCCGCGACGGCGGCGAGGCGGAGGTGGCGGCGCGGGCAGTCGGTGTGGGTGCGGTGCAGGACCTCGGCGAGGTTGCCGCAGCCGCGCCGGAGCCGCCCCTCGCCCGGGGGGACGGGCGCCCGCATCCGCTCGGGCCGGGGGTCGCAGGCGAAGGCGGACCTCAGCCCGATGACCACCTGCTCGGCGGCGGCCAGGACGTCCAGCTGCCCCGCGGTCTTGCCCGCCACGCGCAGCGGCAGCAGGGCCGTGCCGAGCAGGTCGTCGGGGAGCGGGGCGCGGGTGACGGGGGTGGCTCCGGCGGTGTGCCATTCGGCCTGGACGGTGCTGCGGCCCGGATCCCGCAGGGCGGTGGCGAGGAGGGTGCGGCCGCGGCCGGTGAGCCGTTCGCCGACGATCCGGAGCCGGGGTTCCGCCTGGACGGCGAGGTCCAGGCGGACGGGGCCGGCCGGCCCGTCGACCGTGCACCCGATCCGGAAGCCGCGGCGGCCCTGGGCGTCGGGCCGGGCCCGCTCGGGGACGCAGTCGGCGGCGTCGGGGAACACCTCGTCGAGCGGGTCGCCCGCGCCGAGCCTGGCCAGCGCCTCGTACGCCCGCAGGGTGGTCGACTTCCCGCTGCCGCTGGGACCGGCGAAGAGGGTGACCGGACCGAGCGGGTGCGCGGCCCCGCGGTGGCCGGCGAACGCCGAAAGGCGCAGCTCGGTGACGGCGGGCCGGGCGGCGGTCCGCCCGGCCCCGGCCGCACCGCCGGACGGCCCCCGGGCTTCGGGGACGGAGAGGCGTGCGTCTGACGTGCTGGCGAGCGTGGCGCCGCCGGTGAGGTCCATGCCCGGACCGTACGCAGGCCCTTCCGTGACGAACCGTTACGGCGAGATGACCTTCCTACGATCGGGGGACGCCGGCGGTCCGGCCGCCCACGACACCCTCCTCGTCCTCGCCCTCCGAACCCTCGACCTCGGTGCCCGCCGGGGCGAGGAGGAAGACGTTCCGGTCGACGCGGTGCATGCCGCTGCCGAGCCCGAAGACGACGCCGCTGCTGAAGTCGAGGATCCGCTTCGCGACCTCGGTGTCGGCGCTCGTCAGATCGAGGAGCACCGGGATCTGGGCGATGAGGTACTCGGCGACCTCGCGGGCGTCGGCGAACACCTGCACCCGGAGCACCACCATGCGGCGCTGCTCGGCGGACTCGTACTGCTCGGGGATCGTGCGGTGATCGACCCTGGACGGCCATTCGTCACGTCCGCGCAGGGGCACGACCTGCGCCAGGCCCTCCCACTGCTCGTCGGTGACGTCGTACCTCTCGTACCTACTCATGGGCACATCCTCCCGCCCCTCACCCGTTCGGCCCAACAACGACACGAGGTCGTGACCGGGCCGTGGCCTGCGCGGACCCGAAGTCACCCGGTCGGCCCATGCCGCGCGGGAGGGGAGGTTCCTCTGCGGAGACCCCCGGAATCCCCGGGGCGACCCCGGGG
>NZ_JBHJQI010000199.1:0-11339 GCF_042262805.1 Streptomyces sp. NPDC056361 | reverse complement strand
CCCCCACAGTGGGGGTGCCGCCCTCGGGCGTACGGGAGCCGTACGGGAGGCGTACGGCGGCGCGACAGCGGATCAGTACGCGCTGTTGACGTTGTCGATCGAGCCGTAGCGGTCGGCGGCGTAGTTGGCCGCGGCGACGATGTTGGCGACCGGGTCGTACTGGTCGAACGCGGTGCCGGGCACGTGGTAGGCCTTGAAGGTCGGGTAGATGACCTGGAGGAGGCCCTTGGACGGGATGCCGTTGATGGCGTTGATGTCCCAGTTGTTGATGGCGCGCGGGTTGCCGCTGGACTCGCGCATGATGTTCTTGTGCAGGCCGTTGTAGCTGCCCGGAATGTTGTGCTTGTCCATGATGAACAGCGCCTCGCGGATCCAACCGTCGAGGTTGTTCGCGAAGACGGGGGTGCGGGCGACGGAACGGCTCGCGGCCGTCTTCGCCGCGGCACGCTTCTTCGCGGCGGCCTTGGCGTCCGCCTTGGCCTTCGCGGCCGCCTTCGCCTTCGCGTCGGCCTTGGCCTTCGCCGCGGCCTTGGCCTTGGCGTCCGCCTTCGCCTTGGCGGCGGCCTTCGCCTTCGCCGCGGCCTTGGCCTTCGCCTCGGCCTCCTGCTTGGCCTTCAGGCCGACGGTGCTCTGCTGCTCGCTGACGCTGGCGGCCAGCGCCTTCGCCTGCGGGCTGGCGGCGTCGTACGACCAGGCGACCTGCTGCGTGCCCGACAGGGCCTGCGGCTCGGTCTCGGTGGAGCCGTTGCCGGGCACCAGGGAGAGGGTGAGCGCTGCGGCGCCCAGAGCGGCGACGCCGGCGATCGTGGCCTTGTGGGTCTTCTTCAGACCACGACTGTGGCCAGGGGTGTTCGCAGACATGCAGAAACCTCTTCGAATCGCTGGGGGTCGCTCCGCCGGGGCGGTGCTGCTTCGCCTTGCTCGACGGCGACGAGGGCAATTCTTAGCGGCCGCAAAATCTCGTGGCAAAGGTGTGACGTACGATCCCGGGTAGTGGATCAGGGGCCCGTGTGCCGGCCACCGACACCCCTCCCGGGCCAGCCCCTACGCCCCTGCCAGCACCTCTCGCCTCCACTAGGCGGCTTCGTAAGTGATGTGGGTCCTATGCCCGGCCTCACATCGGCCCCGTAACAACCTCACCAGGCGTTGCGCCAGCAATGCACACGGTGAGTACCCGTCCCTCCTGGGGACGAGAGCCCCTCCCGGGGCCTCCCC
Organism: Streptomyces sp. NPDC056361; assembly: GCF_042262805.1. NCBI lineage: Bacteria > Bacillati > Actinomycetota > Actinomycetes > Kitasatosporales > Streptomycetaceae > Streptomyces > Streptomyces sp. NPDC056361. The sequence goes on along the minus strand of NZ_JBHJQI010000199.1, from coordinate 10,124 downwards.
GGCCCTACGACCTAGGTCCCCCGGTCCCTCCCACGCCGTCCCCGGACGGATACGGACGGTCATGCCCCGCCGTACGGTGAACACATGAGCCATCGACCGAGCTCCGGCCTGGCCGCCGTGAGCACCGCCCTCCTCGCGATGAGTCGCCACCTGGAGGTCCGCGACGTCCTCAAGACGATCGTCGCCTCCGCCCGCGAGCTGCTCGACGCCGAGTACGCGGCCCTGGGCGTCCCCGACGACCACGGCGGCTTCGCCCAGTTCGTGGTCGACGGGGTCAGCGAGGAGCAGTGGAAGGCGATCGGCCCCCTGCCCCGGCAGCACGGCATCCTCGCCGCCATGCTCCAGAAGGCCGAGACCGAACGGCTCGCCGACGTCCGCCTCGACCCCCGCTTCGAGGGCTGGCCGGCCGCCCACCCCGAGATGTCCGACTTCCTCGGCCTGCCCGTCCGGGACGGCGACGAGATCCTGGGCGCCCTCTTCCTCGCCAACAAGCGCTGCGCCAAGGAGAGCGGCGGCTGCGGCTTCACCGCCGAGGACGAGGAACTCCTGTCGATCCTCGCCCAGCACGCCGCCATCGCCCTCACCAACGCCCGCCTGTACGAGCGCAGCCGCGAGCTCACCATCGCCGAGGAGCGCTCCCGCCTCGCCCACGAGCTGCACGACGCCGTCAGCCAGAAGCTCTTCTCGCTCCGGCTGACCGCCCAGGCCGCCGCCGCCCTCGTCGACCGCGACCCGGCCCGCGCCAAGGGCGAGCTCCAGCAGGTCGCCGCGCTCGCCGCCGAAGCCGCCGACGAACTGCGCGCCGCCGTCGTCGAGCTCCGCCCCGCGGCCCTCGACGAGGACGGCCTCGTCCACACCCTCCGTACCCAGATACAGGTCCTCGACCGCGCCCACACCGCCCGGGTCACCTTCGACGGCCAGGCCGCCCGGGCCCTGCCGGCCGCCCAGGAGGAGGCCGTGCTCCGGGTCGCCCAGGAGGCCCTGCACAACGCCCTGCGGCACGCCGACGCCGCCCACGTCACCGTCACCCTCGCCCGCAGCGGCCAGGGCGCCCGGCTCACCGTCACCGACGACGGCAGGGGCTTCGACCCGCGTACGGTCCGCAAGGCCGGCCGCCACCTCGGGCTGGTCTCCATGCGGGACCGGGCGAGCGGCGTCGGCGGAGCGCTCACCGTGACCTCCGCCGCCGGCGAGGGCACCACGATCGAGATGGAGGTTCCCGGTGGCTGACCGGCCGATCCGAGTCCTGCTGGTCGACGACCACCAGGTCGTCCGCCGCGGCCTGCGCACCTTCCTGGAGGTGCAGGACGACATCGAGGTGGTGGGGGAGGCCTCCGACGGCGCCGAGGGCGTCGCCCGCGCCGAGGAGCTCCGCCCCGACGTCGTCCTCATGGACGTGAAGATGCCCGGCACGGACGGCATCGAGGCGCTCAAGCGGCTCCGCGAGCTCGCCAACCCCGCCAGGGTCCTCGTCGTCACCAGCTTCACCGAGCAGCGCACGGTCGTCCCCGCGCTCCGCGCCGGTGCCTTCGGCTACGTATACAAGGACATCGACCCCGACGCCCTGGCCGGCGCGATCCGCTCCGTCCACGCCGGGCACGTCCTGCTCCAGCCCGAGGTCGCCGGCGCGCTCCTCGCCCAGGACGACTCACCGGGGGGTACGGGGCGGGGCACCACCCTCACGGAGCGGGAGCGCGAGGTCCTCGGGCTCATCGCGGACGGCCGCTCCAACCGCGAGATCGCCCGCGCCCTCGTCCTCTCCGAGAAGACGGTCAAGACCCACGTCTCGAACATCCTCATGAAGCTCGACCTCGCGGACCGCACCCAGGCCGCCCTCTGGGCCGTGCGCCACGGTCTCACCGACTGACGCGCCCCCCTTACGCGCCGGGCGCACGACCGTTCAGTACTTCATACCGTCGTGTGTATATCCCCCGTTCGGCGCAACCCGACGGGGGCTACGGCGTTCTCCAAGGCGTGCTGCGGCGGACCTGCCGCAGCGATGACCAGGAGGATGTACCAAGTGAAGAACCTCAAGAAGGCCGCTGCCCTCACCATGGTCGCCGGTGGCATCGTCGCCGCCGGTGCCGGCGTCGCCTCCGCCCACGGCGGTGCCGACGCCACGGGCAAGGCCCTCAACTCTCCCGGCGTCGCCTCCGGCAACCTGGTGCAGGTCCCCGTCCACGTCCCCGTGAACGTCTCCGGCAACACGATCAACGTGATCGGCCTGCTCAACCCCGCCTTCGGCAACACCGCCCTCAACGGCTGACCCCCCACACCCCCGGCCCCCGGACCACCCCCCGGGGGCCGCCGCCATCCCCCACACCCCCGGCTCCCCGTCGCAGGCATCCGTTCCACTGGGACGGCGCCCACCCTGGCTCCCGCCCCCGCCCGTTGTGGGCAATCGTTCCTCCCCCAGACTTCGTCCGGGGGGACCCCCAGGGCGGAACGGGTGGGCACAACGGACGGCGCCCCTTGCCGGGCCTAGGCTTCCGCGCCTGAACCCGCACCGGGTGCGCGGCTCACATGGGGTGCGGGTAGGTGCAGGGGGGCGGAGGCGCCGCCGAGGGCGCCGTCCCGTGTGCCCACCCGTCCCGCCCTGCGGGACGATTGCCCACACGGGCAGCAGGCGCAGGCCCACGACGGCAGCGGGCACCGCCCCATACGCCAGCGGGCGCAGGCCTACACACCAAGGGGCGCAGGCCACAACGCCAGTGGGCACCGCCCCACACGGCCGGCAGGCGACGGACACGCCCCCGGCTCAGACCCCCCGCTCCCGCTCCCGCTCCTCCACATACGCGTTGTACGCCGCCACCTGCGCCCTCCGCGCCACCCTCTCCACCGGCCGCAACGCCTCCCCCCGCGCCGCGATCTCCGACGCGCTCACCGCCCCCCCGTGCCCGTGGCCGTACGCCAGGTTCACCAGCAGACCGATCCGCTGCGCCAGCTCCAGGACCCGCACCGCACGTGGCGGATAGCCGGGCGCCAGCACCTCGCGCCCGACCTCCGCCCGCGCCCGGTACGCCTCGCGCGCCGCCTCCGCCGCGGGCCCGGAGGCCGCCACGTCCAGCCGGGTCAGCACTGCCGTCGCGTCCCGCAGGGCCTCCGCCAGCTCCCGCTCGGCCTCGCCGAGCGAGGGCACGTCCGCGGGCGGGGCCTCCCGTACCGCCAGACACCGCCAGAGGACCTCCACGTGCACGTCGCCCGCCGGGCCGGCCTCGGAGACCTCCGGCACGAGCCCGTACGGCGCGCCGAAGCCCACCGCGGCCTCCTCGGCCTCCAACGCGCGCGCGTTGAAGTCGGGCGGGCCGCTGAGCCCGAGCGGATGCCCCGGGGCGGGCAGCGCCACCCGCCACCCGGTGACCCCGAGCCGCCGCAACCGGCCGAGCGCCAGCGTCAGCCCCACCGGCCCCGCCTCACCGGGCAGCCCCTCCACGCGGTGCACCGCGTCCTCCCCGACAATGGCCAGCGCCGCGTCGTCCGGCGACACCGCCCCGGCCAGCAGGGCGTTGCCCCAGGCGGCCAGGCGTCCTGAACGTGGTTCCGAAAGCATCCCCCCAGACTAAGGACTCTAAGGACGCCCTACGGACCGGTCCGCTCCGTCGATAACGTAGGTTTTCCCCTGGACGCCGCGCCCATCGGCGCAAGGCGATTGACACGACTCGACCGCAAGGGGAGACAACGCGCTCATGAGCGATGTACTGGAGCTGGTGGACGTATCCGTGGTCCGCGACGGACGGGCTCTGGTGGACGAGGTCTCCTGGTCGGTCAAGGAGGGCGAGCGCTGGGTGATCCTCGGACCCAACGGCGCCGGCAAGACGACCCTTCTGAACATCGCCTCCAGCTACCTCTTCCCCACCAAGGGCACCGCCCGGATCCTGGACGAGCAGCTCGGCGGCGTCGGCACCGACGTCTTCGAGCTCCGCCCCCGCATCGGCATGGCCGGCATCGCGATGGCGGAGAAGCTCCCCAAGCGCCAGACCGTCCTCCAGACGGTGCTGACCGCGGCGTACGGCATGACCGCCACCTGGCACGAGGACTACGACCCGGTCGACGAGGACCGCGCCAAGGCCTTCCTCGACCGGCTCGGCATGAACGAGTACCTGGACCGCAAGTTCGGCACCCTCTCCGAGGGCGAGCGCAAGCGCACCCTGATCGCCCGCGCGATGATGACCGACCCCGAGCTCCTCCTCCTGGACGAGCCCGCCGCCGGTCTCGACCTGGGCGGGCGCGAGGACCTGGTCCGCCGCCTCGGCCGCCTCGCCCGCGACCCGTACGCCCCCTCCATGATCATGGTGACCCACCACGTCGAGGAGATCGCCCCGGGCTTCACCCACGTCCTGATGATCCGTCAGGGCAAGGTCCTCGCGGCCGGCCCCGTGGAGACCGAGCTGACCTCCCGCAACCTCTCGCGCTGCTTCGGCCTGCCGCTCGTCGTCGAGCGCGTCGGCGACCGCTGGACCGCGCACGGCCTGCCCCTGAAGTAGCCGTACGGAGCGCCGGCGTCCCGCACAGCCGCCCGCGCCCTGTCCCGGAGAGCCCCACCCGCCCTACCATGACCATGTGGACATCGACGCATGGGTCTGGTGGCTGATCGGCGCGGTGGGGCTCGGCATTCCGCTGGTCCTGACCGCGATGCCGGAGTTCGGCATGCTGTCCGTGGGGGCGGTCGCGGGGGCGGTGACAGCGGCCCTCGGCTTCGGCATCGTCCCGCAGGTGCTCGTCTTCGTCGTCGTCTCGGTGGCGCTCATCGCGGTGGTGCGCCCGATCGCCGCCCGCCATCGCGACGGCAGACCCGAACTCGCCACCGGCATCGACGCCCTGAAGGGCCGTCAGGCCGTCGTTCTGGAACGGGTGGACAGCGGCGGAGGCCGCATCAAGCTCGCCGGCGAGGTCTGGTCCGCCCGTACGCTCGACACCGGACAGAGCTTCGAACCGGGCGAACAGGTCGACGTCATCGAGATCGACGGGGCAACAGCCGTCGTCATGTGACCGAACCTCACCCATGACGCTACGCCATCTGGGAAACTTGATCACGCAAGGCCACCCGGCAGTCAACCGGCAGCGAAGGACACGGGGAACACGATGTCAGCAGTCATCATCGTCCTGATCATTCTGGTGGTGCTCGTCTTCATCGCCCTGATCAAGACGATCCAGGTCATCCCGCAGGCGAGTGCGGCGATCGTGGAGCGCTTCGGCCGCTACACGCGCACCCTCAACGCCGGGTTGAACATCGTCGTCCCGTTCATCGACTCGATCCGCAACCGGATCGACCTCCGCGAACAGGTCGTCCCGTTCCCGCCGCAGCCGGTGATCACCCAGGACAACCTGGTCGTCAACATCGACACGGTCATCTACTACCAGGTCACCGACGCCCGCGCCGCGACGTACGAGGTCGCCAGCTACATCCAGGCGATCGAGCAGCTCACCGTCACCACCCTGCGCAACATCATCGGCGGCATGGACCTGGAGCGGACGCTCACCTCCCGCGAGGAGATCAACGCGGCCCTGCGCGGCGTCCTCGACGAGGCCACCGGCAAGTGGGGCATCCGCGTCAACCGCGTCGAGCTGAAGGCGATCGAGCCGCCGACCTCCATCCAGGACTCGATGGAGAAGCAGATGCGCGCCGAGCGCGACAAGCGCGCCGCGATCCTCACCGCCGAGGGCACCCGCCAGTCCGCGATCCTCACCGCCGAGGGCGAGAAGCAGTCGGCGATCCTCCGCGCCGAGGGCGAGTCCAAGGCCGCCGCGCTGCGCGCCGAGGGCGAGGCCCAGGCCGTCCGCACGGTCTTCGAGGCCATCCACGCCGGCGACCCCGACCAGAAGCTCCTGTCGTACCAGTACCTCCAGATGCTCCCGAAGATCGCCGAAGGCGACGCCAACAAGCTCTGGATCGTGCCCAGTGAGATCGGCGACGCCCTCAAGGGCCTCTCCGGCGCCCTCGGCAACGCGAGCGGCGGCGTCCCCGGCTTCAACGTCAAGGGCGACGTACCGTCCGCGCGGCGAGACGAACCGCCGGTTGACTGACACGTACACGTAATCCTCGGGCATGATCGGTGCGAGCCCCTCGACCCTGACGACCTCAGGGCGGGGAGGCGAGCCACTGACCATGTAAGGAGATGGCGTTGTCCATCTGGGAAGCACTGGCGGTCTTCGCCGCCGGCATCGGCGCCGGCACCATCAACACCATCGTCGGATCGGGCACGCTGATCACGTTCCCCGTCCTCCTCGCGACCGGACTCCCGCCGATCACCGCGAACGTCTCCAACGCCCTCGGCCTCGTACCCGGTTCCATCAGCGGGGCCATCGGCTACCGCCGCGAGCTCAAGGGACAGAAGTCCCGCATCCTCCGCCTCGGGGCCGTCGCCCTCCTCGGCGGACTCATCGGCGCGGTCCTGCTCCTCGCCCTGCCGTCCGAGGCCTTCGACGCGATCGTCCCCGTCCTCATCGGCCTCGCGCTCGTCCTGGTCCTCTTCCAGCCCCGCATCTCCGCAGCGGTGAAGCGCCGCCGCGAGCAGACCGGCACCGAGGCGGACCCCGACGGCGGCCCCGTCCTCCTCGTCGGCCTCCTCCTCGCCAGCATGTACGGCGGCTACTTCGGCGCCGCGCAGGGAGTGCTCTACCTCTCCCTCATGGGCCTGCTGCTCCACGACACCCTGCAGCGCATCAACGCCGTCAAGAACATCCTCGGCGCCCTCGTCAACGGCGTCGCGGCCGTCTTCTTCCTCTTCGTCGCCGACTTCGACTGGACCGCCGTCCTCCTCATCGCCGTCGGCTCCACCCTCGGCGGCCAGATCGGCGCCAAGGTCGGACGGAGACTGCCCCCCTCGGTCCTGCGCGGCGTCATCATCGCGGTCGGCATCGTCGCGATCCTCCAACTGACGCTCAAGTAGCCCCCGCGCCCGACCCCGCACGCCGAACGACGGAAGGGCCCGCCTCCCCACCGGGGGAGACGGGCCCTTCCGTACGACTGCGGATCACCCGGCTACGCTGCCGAGTTCGCCAGCCACGCCGGGAGCTCCGACCGCTCGCTCGCCCGCATCGCGAGCAGCATCGCGTCCGCCGGCGTCGGCTCGAACGGCTGGTGGAGCAGCGGCATCCCGGCCTGCTCCGGCGTCCGGTCGGCCTTGCGGTGGTTGTCCTCCGCACACGAGGCGACCGTATTCAGCCAGCTGTCCCCACCGCCCTGCGCCCGCGGCACGACATGGTCGACCGTCGTCGCCCTCCGCCCGCAGTACGCGCACCGGTGCTGGTCCCTGACCAGCACCCCCCTCCTCGACCACGGGGCCTGTCTTCGGAACGGCACCCGGACATAGCGGCACAACCTGATCACCCGCGGCACCGGCAGGTCGACGGCGGCACCTCGCACCCGGAGATCGGGATGGGCCTGCTCGACGACGGCCTTGTCCTGCAGGACGAGCACCACCGCACGGTTGAGCGTGACCGTCGAAAGCGGCTCGAAGCTCGCGTTGAGTACCAGTGTGTCCCGCATGTTGCCCACCTCCCGTGTGCCGGCCCCAGCCCCGCTATGGGGCTTCGGGCTTGGATCAACGATGGCCGGGCCGGCCGGGTCGGACAACGGAATTTCTCGCGAAACAAAAGGTGCCCGCTTCTGATCTCTCCAAGACCAGAAGCGGGCAAACAACAAACGAACGATCAGACCGCCGCGGGAGCCGCGTACTCACCGACCAACTGGGCACGCCCCAGCGTGTGGAAACGCAGATTGAAGCCGATCGCCGCCGGCGACGCGTCGGAGTCGGGCCCGAGCTTCTCGGCGTCCACCGCGTACACCGTGAACACATAACGGTGCGCCGGATCCCCGGCCGGGGGAGCGGCGCCGCCGAACTCCTTCGAGCCGTAGTCGTTCCGCACGTGCACGGCACCCGCCGGCAGCCCCTCGAACGACCCCGACCCCGCACCGACGGGCAGCTCCGTCACCGACACCGGGACGTCGAACAGCACCCAGTGCCAGAACCCGCTCCCCGTCGGGGCGTCCGGGTCGAAGCAGGTCACGGCGAAGCTCTTCGTCTCCGCCGGGAACCCCTCCCAGCGAAGGTGCGGCGAGGTGTTCCCCGCCGCGTACACCTGAGCGTCCTTCAGCACCCCGCCCGGCACGACGTCGTCGCTCACCACGGTGAACGCCGCCACCGGCGGATGGAAGTCGTGCGGGAGCGGCGCCCTCTTGCCCTCGGACACGTCGAATCCTCCGAATCGCCTGTTGCTACTGCCTCGGCAGCTGTCCGGCCGAGGCTGCCGAGACTAGAGCCAGTTACGACGTCCGCCGACCTCGGCGAGCCACTGGTTCAGATACGCCGCCCAGTCGGTGGTGTGGAAGTCGTGCAGCCCCACCTTGAACGCGCGGAACGAGTCGCTGCCCTCACCGAACAGACCCGGCTTCTTGTCCATCTCCAGGACGACGTCCATCTCGCGGTCGTCGGCGACGAAGCTGACCTCGACCTGGTTCAGCCCCCGGTACTGCTGCGGCGCGAAGAACTCGATCTCCTGGTAGAACGGCAGCCGCTGACGCGTCCCCCGGATCTGCCCGCGCTCCATGTCCGCGCTCTTGAACCGGAAGCCCAGCTGGAGGAAGGCGTCCAGGATCGCCTGCTGCGCCGGCAGCGGGTGCACGTTGATCGGGTCCAGGTCACCCGAGTCCACGGCACGGGCGATCTCCAGCTCGGTCGTCACACCGATGTTCATCCCGCGCAGCTGCTGCCCGGAGACCGACGTGATGGGCGTCTCCCACGGGATCTCCAGACCGAACGGCACCACGTGCACCGCCCCGGCCTTCACCTCGAAGGCCCCGCCCAGACGCACCTTGACGAACTCGATGTCCTGCTTGTGCTCCTGGTCGCCGCCCTCGACCTCGACACGCGCCTGCAGCCCGATCGACAGCCCCTCGATCTGCTGGTCGACACTGCCGCCCTGGATCCGCACCTCACCCTGGACGACCCCACCCGGGACCACGTTCTCCTCGGTGAGCACCGTCTCCACGCTGGCCCCACCGGCACCGAGGCTCGCGAGCAGCTTCTTGAATCCCATGACTTCCACTCCTTCTCAGGTCCTGACCCCTACATACGCGCGACGACCGTAGCCGGTTCCCCTACTACGCTCGGGCGCCATGAGCGAGAGCCCCGACCGTACGCCGCTCCCGCGGACCTTCTTCGACCGACCCGTTCTGGACGTGGCCCCCGACCTCCTCGGCCGCACACTCGTCCGCAACACGGAGGAAGGACGCATCGAGCTGCGCCTCACGGAGGTCGAGGCGTACGCCGGCGCCATCGACCCCGGCTCGCACGCCTTCCGCGGCCGCACCGCACGCAACGCCGTCATGTTCGGCCCGCCCGGTCACGCGTACGTCTACTTCACCTACGGCATGTGGCACTGCCTGAACCTGGTGTGCGGCCCCGAGGGCCAGGCGAGTGGTGTCCTGCTGCGCGCGGGTGAACTTCTCCGCGGCGCCGACCAGGCCCGGCCCCGCCGCCGCTCGGCCCGCTCCGACCACGAGCTCGCCAAGGGACCGGCCCGCCTGGCCACGGCCCTCGACGTCGCCCTCTCCCTCAACGGCACCGACGTCTGCGCAGGCCCGGACGCCCCTCTCGCCCTCCTCACCGGCACCCCACCGCCCCCGGCCCGCGTCCGCACCGGCCCCCGCACGGGCGTCGGCGGCGACGGCGCCCCCCACCCCTGGCGCTTCTGGCTCACCGACGACCCCACGGTCAGCCCCTACCGCCCCCACACCCCCCGCAAGCGCCGCCTTGACTCTGCCCACCCAAGCGACTAACGTGGCCCGAGCCGCTGGAACAGGACCTGCTTGTTCAGGTGCCCCGCAGCGGCCATCCACTACTCAAGATGACACCCCGATCGGGGTTCATTTCGGCATTCCGAAATTCGTTTCGAATGACTCGATTATGAGCCTCCACGGAAATCAGCTAACGTAGTGACCACGCCGAAAGGCCCCCGGAGCGAATAGCGAAAGGGACCGGAAAGCACCGAGGAAATCGGATCGAAAAGATCTGATAGAGTCGGAAACGAAGGAAGCGCCCGGAGGGCCTGGAAACAGGAACGAAGGAAGCGTCCGCACCTTGAGAACTCAACAGCGTGCCAAAAATCAACGCCAGATTAGT
>NZ_JBHJQI010000198.1:0-11510 GCF_042262805.1 Streptomyces sp. NPDC056361 | reverse complement strand
TCACGGTCCGGGGCCGTCCGCCGCGGTTCGCGCCCGTCAGCGGCCGGCCTGCGCGGCCCGGTGGATGGTGGCGTCCAGGAGGGCCACGGCGTCGTCCGCCGTACGGCCGGGGGCCCGGTTCCACGGTCCGATGAGATCGCTCCAGCCCCGCGACCGCAGCTCGGTCATGATCCAGGCCGCCGCCTCGTTCATGGTGTCCGCGCTGCCGTGGCCGAGACGGTGCGCGGCGAGCAGGGCGCCGCAGACGCACCGGGCCCCGCGCGCGTCACGCAGCTTGTACGGGGCGTTCTGCCAGCCCCATTCGGTGAGCACCCGGCGGGCGTAGCCGAGGTGGACCGACGGGCGCAGGTCGCTGCGGCCGACACGGCGCCAGACGTGCAGCCGGTCCGGCAGTACGGCTCCGATGCGGCCCGGCAGGCGGGGCTCGGCGGGAAGGGGCGGCGGCAGCGCGTCGAGGGCGTCGGCCACGAGCCGTTCCACCGGCACCGTGAGGAGGTTCCGCCAGCTCTCCGGCTCACGTGGCGGAGCGTCGGGAGCGAGCGGCTCGCCGGTGGTCCGGTCGGCGGTCCAGTCGGTGACGATCCGCTGCCAGACGGCGCTGTCGTAGAGCGCGGCGGCCTCGCGGTCGACGGTGTCGGGGCTTGGCGTGGAGAGGGCGGGCGACATCCGGCGGCTCCTCGGTCGGGGTGGGTCCATCCTTCAGCACGAATGTCGGTTTTGCGACTTTTGCCCTTGACTGCACACCTGCCCGCGGGGGCTTTTCCACCCACTTCCCCATTAACAGAATTACCGTGCATATTCGGACATTGGGAACCTGGTGACGCGACTCACTCTCCCGGTTTCGACCCAATGATCGAAATGTCCGCAGGCCATGGGGCACACGGAAGTTCGACGGGCCGGACGGGCGGCCGATCTTGAATTACCTGAATTACGTGATCCTTTCGCCGCGCCATGGGCCGGCATCCCCTTGTTATCCGCCGCATTACTGGCCTACGGTCACCTCCATTCGAGTGGATCGCCGAATCCTGCCACCGCTCGAAATACCTCCCTTTTCACCCGACGGCAGGAGCGGGGGACCCACGAATACGCCGGTCCGGAAATCCGGAACGGCTCGGGGTGCAGCCGCGTGCGCGCGGCCGGACAGCTCCCGTCCGAACCCGACAGCTCACCCCGCAGGCGCCGGAGAGGAATCCGTCATGCCTGCTCACGGTAAGCACCGCCGCCCCCGACGCCGTCCCGTCTCCCAGGGACTCGCGCTGGCCGGCACGGGCGGCGTCGCCCTTGCCCTCCCGCTGATCACCCCCGCCGTGGCCGGCGCCGCGCCCGTTTCCGGCGCACCGGAATTCACCGCCCGCGCCGTCACTGCCCCCGCCGCAGCCCCCGCCTTCGCGGCGCCGGCCGCCGCCAAGGCTCCCGCCGCCCCGGCCGCTGCCCGCACCTACACCGTCGTCCGCGGCGACTCGCTTTCCCTGATCGCCCAGAAGAAGGGAATTCAGGGCGGCTGGAAGGGCCTTTACCGGGCGAACCGAAGCGCCGTGGGTGACAATCCGTCACTTATTCATCCGGGCCTTGAGCTGACGCTTCGTCGGGATTCCGCGAAGGTCACCCCTGCGCCGGCGAAGAAGAAGACGAGTACACCCGATCGGGCGAGCCGCTCCGAGCGCCGCTCCGCTCCGGCCACCACGGGCGCCTCCGCCGCGCAGGCCGCCCCCGCGGCGGCCCCCGCCGCCGCTCCGGCCCAGGCCGCCCCGGCCGCCGCCACCAACTACGCCGACAACCTCGACGGCTGGATCCGCGAGTCGCTGGCCATCATGGCCCAGCACGGCATTCCCGGTTCGTACGACGGCATCCTCCGCAACGTCATGCGCGAGTCCTCCGGCAACCCCCAGGCCATCAACCTCTGGGACTCCAACGCCGCGGCCGGAACGCCCTCGAAGGGCCTGCTCCAGGTCATCGAGCCGACCTTCCTCGCCTACCACGTGCCCGGCACGTCGATGGACCTCTTCGACCCGGTCGCCAACATCACCGCCGCGTGCAACTACGCGGCCGACCGCTACGGCTCCATCGACAACGTCAACGGCGCCTACTGACCCGGGAAGTGCCCGGCGAACCAGGAGGTGGCGAGCTCCGCCACCTCCTCCAGGGCACCCGGTTCCTCGAAGAGGTGCGTGGCTCCCTCGACCACGGCGAGCCTGTTCTCGCAGCGCAGCAGTGCAGCGGCCCTCCGGTTCAAGTCCAGCACCAGCGCGTCCTGACCACCCACCACCAGGAGCGTAGGGGCACGCACCCCGGCCAGCCGGTCCCCCGCGAGGTCCGGCCTGCCACCGCGCGACACGACGGCGCTCACCACGCACTCCGGATCGGCCGCCGCCCACAGCGCGGCGGCCGCTCCCGTGCTCGCACCGAAGTAGCCCAACGGGAGGCCGGTGGCCACCGGCTGCTCCGCCAGCCACTTCGTGGCGAACGCGAGCCGGCCGGCCAGCAGCGGCGTGTCGAAGACATGCGCCCGGTCGCCCGCCTCGGCCTCGGTCAGCAGATCGAACAGCAGGGTGCCGAGGCCCCGCCGGTTGAGCACCTCCGCGACCGCCCGGTTGCGGGGGCTGTGCCGGCTGCTCCCGCTGCCGTGGGCGAACAGCACGATGCCCACGGCCCCGTCGGGCACGGCGAGCCGCCCCGCGAGCGTGGTGCCGTCGACCACGATCCTCACGTCCGAGTCCCGGACCACAGGGCCCCGTGCCGCGCGGCTCCGGTCCAGACACGCGATGACCTCGGCGTCGGCGGTCTGCTCGAAGTCCCGGTAGAACTGTCCGATCGCGTAGAAGACCGCCGGTACGTGGACGCTGACCGTCTCGTCGGCCTCGCCGCCGAGCCGCGCCGTCCACCCGTGCGGCGCGACCGGGACGGCCAGCACGATCCTGGCGGCCCCCCGGGCACGGACCACCCGGCACGCCGCGAGCGCCGTGGCCCCCGTGGCGAGGCCGTCGTCGACGACGACCACGGTCCGGCCTTCGAGCGGTACGGACGCCCTGCTGCCCCGATAGCGGGCGGCGCGCTCCTCGAGGACGGCGTGCTCCCGTTCCTCCACCGCCGCGAGCGCACGCTCGCCCACCCCGGTGTCCCGGAGCACCCGCTCGTTGAGCACCCGCACCCCGCCCTCACCGAGCGCGCCCATCGCGAGCTCCGGCTGCTGGGGCACCCCCAGCTTCCGTACGAGACAGATGTCGAGCGGCGCGTCGAGGGCGTCCGCGACCTGCGCGGCGACCGGTACCCCGCCGCGTGGGAGTCCGAGGACCACGACGTCATGGCCCTTGAGGTGGTCGAGCCGGGCGGCGAGCTGTCTGCCCGCGTCCGTGCGATCGCTGAAGAACATGGTCCGCCGCCCTTCCGCCTTGCGCGGCCGGGGCCCGGGGAGGAACGGCGTGCCCGTCCCGTGCCCCTCCTTCCAGGGTAGACGCGTCCCCGGTGGGCGGTCGGCGGGTGACCGGGGCGGGCCGGGACCGGGGCGGCGGCCCCGGTTCGGGGGGCCAGGTTCGGGGGACGGGGTTCGGGGGACGGGGTTCGGGGACCGGATCTGCGGCGGTCAGCGCGACTGGAGGGCGTCGAGGGCGACGGCCTGGGCTATCGCGAGCCGCCGGTCGAGCTCCGGGTCCGCTATCTCCAGCACGTACCGGTCGCGCAGACCGAACCGCTTGTCGACGGACATGACGGAGCGTCCGGCCTCCGCGAAGTCGAAGTGGTAGGGGACGACGAAGGGGACCAGGTCCGTGAAGGGCAGGAACTCCCAGGCCCGCCGCAGCAGGGCCACGCCCTGGTGCCGCTCCCGCCCGGTGGTCTCCCCCGCCGCGCCCTCCCTGCTCAGGTGCCATGTGCTGCGCAGCAGGGAGGCCCCGAAGTCCTTGCGGAAGCCCCCGAGCCGGGTCCCGGAGGCGCCGTGCACGTCGTAGGTCGCGCCGACGTCCAGGACCTGGCGGGCCTTGAACGTGAACAGGACCTGGCGCTGGGACTCGTCGGTGTAGAAGGTGACGTGCTCCTTGAGCGCCATTCTCTTCTGGTGGGCGAACGCGACCAGTTCCGCCTCCTCGCCGTCGGGCCCCACGGTGTGCACCAGGTAGCGGTTCGCCATGAGCGTCACCTTCTGGCGGACGAGGAAGCGGTGCTGTGACTGCGCGAGGCCCATCGGGTGTGCTCCTGCTGATCGTGGACGGTCTCCCGGAGACCGTCCCGTGGCGTCGTGACCACGATGATCGCGTGCGGCACAGCCCCGCCGCTGTCCTCGAAAGTCGTCGTTCCCCTCGACCTTCGGATGACCTCCGCGCGTCAGGCGGCGAGGAAGGCCTCGATGGCCTCGGCGAGGGGCCCGGGGGTCTCCTCGGGGGCGTAGTGGCCGGCGTCCTTCAGGACTTCGAGGCGCGCGTTGGGGTACCAGCGCAGCCAGGTCGACTCCATCGCCTCGGTGCCCAGGGCCGGGTCGTGGGCGCCGACCACGAGCAGGACGGGTGTGGGGTTGTCGCGGACGCGCTCGTGGAAGTCGGTGCGGGACCAGGAGTCCAGGTAGGCGCGGAAGGCCGGGGCGGAGGAACGGCCGACGGAGCGGTCGACGAGCGCCGCGAGCCAGGCGTCGTCGTAGCGTCCGCCGGTGGTGTTGTCGATGATCGCCCGCCGGTTCGCCGGCTCCTCGGCCGCGCCGGCGAAGAGCTCCCAGGTCTCCCCGTCGAGGGGGAAGCCCGCCGCGGAGACGGGCGAGATGCCGACGATCGAGCGGATGCGGTCGGGGGCGTCGAGCAGCATCAGCTGGGCGGCCTTCCCGCCCATCGAGTGGCCGATGACGGAGAAGGAGTCCCATCCGAGGTCGTCGGCGACCGCGAGCGCGTCGGCCGCGACCTCCTCCATGGTGTACGCGCCCGCGTGGTCGAGGGCCTCGCCGTAGCCGCGGCAGTCGACGAAGGCGTAGGTGCCGGCGGCGTCGTCCAAATGGGCACGGAGGGGGTCGAAGCTGGTGCGGTCGCCGAACCAGTTGTGCAGCACGAGGGCCCGGGCGGGGCCCCCGCCCTGTACGTCGTACGGAAGAAGCCGGTCCGTCATCGTGCCCCCTGCTCGCGAGGTGGTGGTGCCGCGCGCCGGCGGCGGCGGTCGACGACCGAGTGTGACGGTGCGGACGCGCGCGGTCAACATCGCCGTCCGGAACACGGACCCGCGGGTCCGGGATGCGGGGGCTTTCTCGTCGGGGGCATCCTTGCTGTGTGACCTCGCACGGCACCGCCGACCCCGGCCCGGCGGCCGGCTCCGGACGTCCGTCTGGGAGGGCGGCCGCCGACGGGCCCGCCTCCTCCGCGCTCACCTGGGCGCTCGCGGAGGAGGCGCTGCGCGCGGTCGAGGAGGTCGGGGGGTACGCGGGCGGGGTGTACCTGCGCTCCGGGACCCCGGGGCTGCTGCGGCTCGCGGTGCTCGTGGGACTGCCGGGGCCGTTGTTCCGCCCGTGGTGGCGGATGCACACGAACCGGCCGTTCCCGGTGGCCGAGGTCCACCGTTCGGGCCAGTCGGTCCACCTCCCCGACGTCGAGGAGGCCATGCGCCGGTTTCCCCAGCTGGTGGCCAGCCTGCCGTTCCCCTTCGCCTCGCTGTACGCGCCGGTGGTCGCCGGGCGCGAACGGTTCGGGGTGCTCGTGGCGCTGCGCCCGCCCACCCCCGGCGTGCCGGTGGACGCCCGGGACCGGAACCGGATGACCCGCGGCGCCCTCCGCCTCGGCGAGGCGCTCTCCGACCTGGCCGCCGAGGGGACGGTGGTCGAGTGGCCCGGCGATCCGGTGTGCGTCCAGCTCTCCACCGGGTCCGGCCCGCCGGTCCGGTTCGGGTCCTTCGACTGGGACCTGGACACGGGCACGGTCACGCTCGACGACGGCCTGGTCGAGATCCTCGGGGCGCAGGTCACCTCCCCCTGCTCGATCGAGGTGCTCACGTCCCTGCTCGAACCGGAGGACGGGTACGCGCTGTGGGCGGCGGCCCGGCAGGCGACGGGCGCGGACGGGCGGCCGGCGGTGCGCAGGCTCCGCCTCAAGGCGCCGGACGGCGGCCTGCACCTCCTGGAGGTGTCCACGCGCGCGCGGCGCAGTACGGCGACCGCTCTCGACGGCAGCGGCGGCCACCTCACCGGGACCCTCGTCGACCTGGGGACGGGGCTCGTCGGCTCGGACGCGACGGACCGGCTGCCGCGGGCGATCCTGGCGATCGACCGGCTGGGCCGGATCACGTACGTCAACGAACGCACGGAACGGCTCCTCGGTCGGCCGCGCGGCGCGCTGGCGGGACGGCCGCTCTGGGAGGCACTGCCCTGGTTCGGGCACCCCTTCCACGAGGAGCAGCTGCGCGCCGCCCTGCTCTCCGGCGAACCGGTGCGCTTCCTGGCCCGGCCGGAGCGCGGCCAGTGGCTGTCGGTGTCGCTCCATCCGGGGCGCGACGGCGTCACGATGGTGCTGGTCCCGGAGGAGGATCCCGCGGGTCTCGGGGCCAGGGCCCGGGGCGGCCGGCGGGCGGACGACGGGCTCTCCGCGCCCGGTGACCGGGCGGCGGCCCTGTACCGGCCGGTGGCCCTGGCGATCGCGCTGACCGAGGCGGTGACGGCGCGCCAGGTGGCGGCGGTGGTGACGGAGGAGCTGCTGCCGGCGTTCGGCGGGCGGCAGCTGGCCATCTACCTGCTCAGCGACCGACGTCTGTACCTGGCCTGGGAGACGGGGTTCCCGCCGGGGTTCCTCGAACCCTTCGACGGCGTGGCCCTGGACGCCCGGCTGCCCGGGGTGGAGACGCTGACGTCGGGCCGGCCGCTGTTCTTCGAGTCGATGGAGCAGCTGGGCCGCGCCTATCCCGACCTGCCGATGGACGCGCACTCGGGAGCCCGGGCGTTCCTGCCGCTGATCGCCTCGGGGCGCCCGGTGGGCTCCTGCATCCTCGGCTTCGACCGGCCGCGCGGCTTCAGCCCCGAGGAGCGCACCGTGCTCACGGCACTCGCGGGGCTCATCGCGCAGGCCCTCGAGCGGGCTCAGCGGTACGACACGGAGTCGGCGGTCGCGCGCGGGCTCCAGGACGCGCTGCTGCCGCACCGGCTCCCGGTGCGGGACGGCGTGGACACGGTGGGCCGCTATCTGCCGGGCACCCAGGGCATGGACGTCGGCGGCGACTGGTACGACGTGATCGAGACGGGCCAGAGGCGGCTCGCCCTGGTCATCGGCGACGTCCAGGGCCACGGCGTGGCGGCGGCCGCCACGATGGGTCAGCTGCGCAGCGCCGTCCGGGCGTTCGCGCTGGGCGGGCACCGTCCGCAGGACGTCATGCGGGGCACCAACCGGTTGCTGATCGACCTGGACCCCGGCCAGTTCGCGAGCTGCTGCTACGTGCTCCTGGACCCCGAGACGGGCGAGGCGCGGGCAGTACGGGCCGGCCATCCGCAGCCGCTGCTCCTCCAGCCGGACGGGACGACGGAGACCGTGGAGCTGGCGGGCGGGGTGGTCCTCGGGGTCGACGACCGCGCCTCGTACCCGGTGACGCGGCTGCGGCTCGCCCCCGGCGCGGTGCTGGCCCTGTTCACGGACGGTCTGGTGGAGCGGCCCGGCCGGGACATCGACGAGGGGATCGAGCGGTTGCGCCAGGCCCTCGCCGCGACCGGCTCGCTGGCGCTTCCCGAGGCGGCCGACCGGCTGATCCGGGAGGCCCGCCAGGCCACGGCCCGCCCCGACGACATCGCGCTGCTGCTCGCGGCGCGCTGGCCGGGCGGCACCTGAGACGTCGGCCGACCGCGCCCGAGGCCGAGCCACGCGCGCGTGCACACGAGCACGCGGGCACGCGGGCACGCGCACCCTCCTGCCCGTCCCGTCTGCCCGTCTGCCCGTCTGCCCGTCTGCCCGCAGCGCATCCACCGCACTGATCCCGGGGCCTCCTCCTTTCACCCGATCGGGCCCGCGGCGCTGGTCCGTCGCCGTCGGCACGGGGAGGCTGGAGGGGTGCCGTGCCGAGACGGCCGGACACGCCGGACACGTCTGGGCGGCAAGCCCGAGGAGGACACGTGCAGCAGGACAAACAGCCCGAGTACGGCCCCGTGGTCTTCCGCGACCGCTCGGCCGGGTACGCGTTTCTCACCCGGTCCACGGCGACGAGCGACCGGACCATCGAGTGGGACGACGGGAAGACGTACCCGGTGATCGACGTCGAGATCTCCTCCGAGAGCCACCCGTTCTACACGGGCACGGCGCGGACCGTGGACTCCGAGGGCCGGATCGCCAAGTTCGAGCGCCGCTACGGCGAGGAGAGCTGAGCTCTCCGGAATCCCGTTCCCGAAACTGGCCAGAAGGTGGCCAGTTCGCCTTCCAGGATGAGGTCACGAAGACGGCGGAGCGCACACGCTCCGCCGATGACTCCCTGGAGGGGACTGCTGTGATCGTGGTGACCGGAGCGACCGGAAACGTCGGACGACCGCTGGTGGAGCTGCTGGCCGCGGCCGGCGAGGAGGTCACGGCGGTGAGCCGCCGACCGGCCGAGGGGCTTCCCGCAGGGGTGGCGCACCGGCAGGGCGACCTGGCCGATGTCGACGGTCTCAAGGGGCTGTTCGAGGGTGCCGACGCCGTCTACCTGCTCGTCGGGGGGCTCGGGGACGAGCTGCGCCCGGACGAGATCGTCGCGGCGGCGGTGGCCTGCGGAGTGCGGCGGATCGTGCTCCAGTCCTCGCAGTTGGCGGGGACGCGACCCGAATCGGCGTCGCACGCGATCCTGCGGGCGTTCGAGACGGCGGTCCGCGGGTCGGGGCTGGAGTGGACCGTCCTGCGTCCGGGCGGTTTCGCCTCCAACGCGTACCTCTGGGCCGAGGGGGTGCGCTCCGCCCGTACGGTCGCGGCGCCGTTCGCCGACGTGGCGCTGCCGGTGGTGGACCCGCTGGACATCGCCGGCGTGGCGGCCGCAGCGCTGCGGGACCCGGCGCACGCGGGGCGTACATACGTACTGACCGGCCCGGTCCCGGTGTCGCCTCGCGAGCAGGTGCGGGCCCTCGCCGACGCGCTGGACGCTCCGGTGGAGTTCGTCGCGCTGAGTGCGGCCGAGGCCCGGTCGCAGCTGGTGCGGTTCCTGCCGGAGGAGGCCGTCGACGGGATGCTGTCGGTGATGGGCGAACCCAGCGCGGAGGAGCAGAGGGTGAGCCCCGACGTGGAGCGGGCGCTCGGAAGGGCGCCCCGGGCCTTCTCGGCGTGGGCGGAGCGGAACGCTCCCGCCTTCGCCTGAGGAGTCGGTGCCGGTGGGCCCGGCTCACACGGCGGAGGCGGGGGCGCGCGTCCGATGGACGGCGCTCCCCGCCCCGGCCGGGTGGGCGCGCGAGGGCGCGGGGCGCCCTCGGCTCAGCTCGGGAAGGCGATCAGGCCTTCACGATGCCGGACTCGGAGACCTTGATGACGGCGCTGGTGGCGCCGGAGCGGGAGCCGAGGCCCTCGATCTTCTTGACCAGGTCCTGGCCCTCGACGACCTCGCCGAAGACGACGTGCTTGCCGTCGAGCCAGTCGGTGACGATCGTGGTGATGAAGAACTGCGAGCCGTTGCTGTTCGGGCCGGCGTTGGCCATCGAGAGCAGGAACGGGCGGTCGTGCTTCAGCTTGAAGTTCTCGTCGGCGAACTTCTCGCCGTAGATGCTCTTGCCGCCGGTGCCGTTGCCGCGGGTGAAGTCGCCACCCTGGAGCATGAACTGCGGGATGACGCGGTGGAACGGGGAGCCGGCGTAGCCGAAGCCCTTCTCGCCCGTGCAGAGCTCGCGGAAGTTCTGCGCCGTCTTCGGGACGACGTCGTCGAACAGCTTGAAGGTGATGCGGCCCGCGGGCTCGTCGTTGATGGTGATGTCGAAGTAAACGTTGTCGCTCATGGGGACATCCTGTCATTACTCGCGCACTGCGCGCGCACGGGCTGCCTCCTCCCGGGTCACGGCGTGCCGGTGCCCCGCGATCCGTCAGGACCGCGGGGCACCGGTCGCCACCTGGGAGGGAGGGGTCAGAGCAGCCCGCCGGGGGCCTGGCCCTGGAGGGCGCCCTCGGCGCCCTGGACGGTGTCGTGGAGGACGGTGGCGGCTCCCTGGTCCTCCTGGAGGAGGCCGGTGGCGCCGCCCAGCGGGCTCTCTGCGGCGTTCGCCTGCGGCGGCGGGGTGACGAGAGCGGTGACGACGCCTGCGGCGAGGGAGGCGATGGCGAGCATGCTGCGCTTCTTCATGCCCGGGTCAACTACTGAGACGCCGAGGGGTTACGGTCGGCCGCCGTCGGATCCGGAAGAGCAGCAGGAGCGAGGCGACGGCGGCGAGGGCGCACCACGTGGAGGCGAACGCCGCGCTCCACAGGACCGCGCAGACGATCGCCCCCGATCCGGTGACGATCCCGAGGGCCCGCAGGGCGCGGTCGCGGGCCAGCAGCAGGGCGCCGACGGTGGCGAGGAGGTAGCCGGCCATGACCAGGGGTGCGTACGGCAGGTCGACGGCGTAGCCGAGGGTGCGGCCGCGGATCTCGGCGGAGACGGGGTGGGTGGCGAGGCGGTGCGCGAGGAAGGCCGAGGTCACCACGCCGGCGGCGAGCGGTACGCGCAGCCGCGGGCGGTCGGCGGGGCGGGCGGCCGCCATGACGCCCGCTGACACCCAGAGCGGCAGGAGCGGGAGGGCGATCACGGCCCAGGCGAGGGTGGCGGGACCGGTTCCGCCTCCGGCGTGCCAGACGGCGGCCTCGACGACCTGATGGGCCCCCAGGAGCAGCGGCAGGGCGGCGAGGAGGGCGTCCGCGGGGCGGCGCACGGAGGCGAGCGAGGCCACGCCGACGGCGGTGATCCCGAGGCCCGCCCAGAGGTCGGCCGTCGCACTCCAGCACATAGCGGATTTTTACCCCATATCGGGTGGAACCGTACGCTTGTGGTGGATGTCTCAGCCAGTGACACCACTGTCCCCGAGCAGGAGAAATTGGGGGACGTCATGCAGCACCGTCACACCCTCGCGGCCGTCGCCGCGGGAATCCTCCTGACCGCCGGGATCGGCGCCACGATCCCGGCAGGCGCCTCGGACGCCCCGTCCCGCGCCTCCACGACGCCGACCACGTCCCTGGTCGTCAACGCCCGCTGGGGTGGCCACCCGACGTTCGACCGGCTCGTGATCGACGTGCGGGGCGCGATGCCCCCCGTCTCCGTACGCCAGGTGAGCGCGCTCCACTACGACGGTTCGGGCAACCCGGTACCGCTCGCGGGGAAGTACTTCCTCTCGATCACGCTCTCCCCCGCCGCAGCCCACGACGACACCGGACGGTCCGTCTACCAGGGTCCCCGGCTGCTGAAGATCCATCTGCCCGCGCTCAAGGGGGTCGCCCTGACCGGCGACTTCGAGGGCGTGGTCTCCATCGGAGCCGCCTTCGACACCAAGCCCGCCTACAAGACGTTCACGCTCCACTCGCCCGAGCGCTTCGTGATCGACATCGCCCACCCGGTCGGCTGCCGGGCCTGAGACGGCAGCGCGGCGGGGC
>NZ_JBHJQI010000197.1:0-11530 GCF_042262805.1 Streptomyces sp. NPDC056361 | reverse complement strand
GGCCGCCGCCGGCGCGGGACCCGCGACGACGGCGACCGCGCAGACGACGGCCGCGGCGCGGAGCTTGCGGTGGGAGTGGGACGTCATGCGAGCCTCCTCGCTGATTCCCCCGGGCCGTCCCACCAGCGTCGCCCCGCGCGCGCGTGCCCGCTACTCGTACGTCGCCGGCACGGGCGCGCGGTCGTGCGTCGCGGGCACGGGCGAGCGGTCGTGCGTCGCGGGCACGGGCCGGTGCGTCAGGAGGCGCCCTTCATGAGCTCGGCCATGTCCACGGTCTGGTCGGCCGGCGGGACCGTGACGGTGACCGGCTTGTCGAAGTCGCTCAGGTCGACGGTGCCGGGCTCGTCGCCACCGGTCGTCACGACGCGGAGGACGTACGGCTTGGCCGCGTCCTTGGCGACGTAGAAGGTCGTGGTCTCGGCCTTGTCCTTCTTGCTGAGCACGGCGGCGGGCTTGCCGTCGACGTCGGCGTCGGCCTCGCGGGTCATGCCCTTGCGCGGCGTCTCCTCGTCCATGTCCTTGACGATCTGCTTCAGGTCGCAGAACGCGCCGGCGCCGCCCTCGCCCGCGCCGCTCTCGTTCGGCATCTTCAGCCAGCGGCCCTTGAGCATCGCGGACATGGAGTCGGACTCCTCCGCGGAGGCGCCCTCCTCACCGCCGGAGGACTTCCAGAAGGCGTCGTCGCCCTTCATGTAGCTGGTGCCGCCGGTGCCGACGATCTCGGCGCTGCCGCCCTTGGCGGCCTTCATGGTGCCCTGGCAGTTGGCCTTGTCGTCGACGGAGAACTCGACGGTCATCTCCTCGCCGTCGGTCTTGCCGGTGCCGTGCATGCGGAAGGCGGTGGCCTTCTTCGTCGTCTCGACCGCCTTGTCGGCGATCGCGTCGGCGGTGAGTCCGGCGAAGGGGTCGGCGGCCTTCTCCTCGCCCTTGGAACAGCCCGTGACACCCGCGACCACGGCCACGCAGACCGTCGCCACTGCCCAGAGCTTCCTGTCGGCCCTCATGCGCGTACTCCTCACAGCCGTCCTGGACGGCACTTTCACAGCTTGTCTTGACGACGTCTTTACACGGACGTCGCGAAGACTTTGACGTGTGAGGCCGAACAAAGGATGCACGGAGAGGAACGTGACGCTCCGCACAAAGCGTCGGGCGGGTGTCAGTCGACGACCTGGCGGCCCTCCGGCCGGGCGCTGCACGAGGCCTGGAAGGCGCAGGTCGTGCAGTGCTGGCCGGTGCTCGGGGTGAACCGCTCGTCGAGGACCCGGCCGGCCGCGGTGGCGAGCAGCTCGCCGACCCACTCGCCGGCCAGGGGCTCCTGCGCCTGCACCTTCGGCAGGGCGTCGCCGCCCTCCTTCTGCGGGGCGCTCTGCCGCAGCTGGACGAGTTCGGCGCCGCCCGGCTCGGGACGGCGGCCGTCGAAGACCTCGTCGAGGGCGCCCTCGCGGACCGCGAGCTGGTAGACGGCGAGCTGCGGGTGGTGGGCGACCTCGTCGCGCGTGGGGGCCGACTTGCCGGTCTTGAAGTCGACGACGTACGCGCGCCCCTGGTCGTCGGTCTCGACCCGGTCCATGGAGCCGCGGATGCGGACCTCGTACGCGCCCGCCTCCAGGGTCACGTCGAAGCCGTGCTCGGAGGCGGCGGGGGTGCGGCCGCCGCGGTCCATGACGTGCCAGCGCAGGAAGCGTTCGAGGGCCACGCGCGCGTGGCCCTTCTCCTGCGCCGACTTCCACGGCGCGTCGAAGGCGAGTGCGTCCCAGACGGAGTCGAGGCGGGCCATGAGGACGTCGAGGTCGGCGGGCGTACGGCCGGAGGCGACCTCGTCGGCGAGGACGTGGACGACGTTGCCGAAGCCCTGGGCGGCGGTGGCGGGCGCCGCCGCCTTCACCTCCCGGCCCAGGAACCACTGGAGGGAACAGGTGCCGACCAGGTTCTCCAGCGCGCTCGGCGAGAGCGCCACGGGCCGGTCGCGCTCGCGCAGCGGCTCCGGGCCGCGCGTCGGCTCGAACAGGCCCCACCAGCGGTCCGGGTGCGCGGCCGGCACCAGCGGCTGGCCCTCCTCGTCGGTGAGCGCGGCGAGGGCGGCGAGCCGGTGGGCCGCCGCTTCCCGCAGGGCGGGCGAGGCGTCCGGGTCGACGGTGGTGGCGCGCAGCTCGGCGACCAGGGCGGAGACGGCGAGGGGGCGGCGGGGGCGGCCGGGGACGTCCTTGGGTTCGGCGCCGAGCTCGGTGAGGAAGCGGGACGGCTGGTCCCCGTCCTCGGCCGCGGCCTTGACCGCCGTCACGACCAGCCGGTCACGCGCGCGCGTGGCGGCCACGTAGAACAGCCGTCGCTCCTCGGCGAGGAGGGCGCCCGGCGTGAGGGGCTCGGCCAGGCCGTCGCGGCCGATGCGGTCCGCCTCCAGGAGCGAGCCGCGCCTGCGCAGGTCGGGCCAGAGCCGCTCCTGCATGCCGGCGACGACGACGAAGCTCCATTCGAGTCCCTTGGAACGGTGGGCGGTCATGAGGCGGACGGCGTCCGGGCGGGTGTGCCGGCGGGTCAGCGTGTCGGCGGCGATGTCCTGGGCGTCGAGCTCCTCCAGGAAGTTGAGGACGCCCCGGCCGCCGACCCGCTCCTCGGCGCGGGCGGCCGTCTCGAAGAGCGCGCAGACGGCGTCGAGGTCCCGGTCGGCGTTGCGTCCCGCGGGGCCGCCGCGGAGGGCGGCGCGCTCCAGGCGGCCGGGCCACGGGGTGCCGTTCCACAGCACCCACAGGGCCTCCTCCGCGGTGCCGCCGGCGCCGAGCAGCGCGCGGGTCTCCCGGAGGAGGTCGCCGAGCCGCTTGGCGCCGCGGGCGTACGCGGGGTCGTGGGCGGCGAGTCGCTCGGGCTCGGCGAGGGCGAGGGCGAGGAGGACGTCGGAGGGGGGCGGGATTTTGTTGCCTGCGGCGCGCTGTTCGTCGCGGAGGGCGCGGCCGAGGCGGCGGAGGTCGGCGGGGTCGATGCCGGCGAGGGGGGAGGCGAGGAGTTCCAGGGCGGTGTCGACGGGCAGCCAGGTGGGGGTGGGGGTGGTGCGGGTGCCGGCCGGCGGGGCGTCGGCGGGGTCCTGGCGGGCGGCGGCGTCGGGGGCGGGCTCGGGCTCGGCGGGTGCGAGGGCCTCGTCGGCGTCGGGCTCGGTGGGTGCGGGGTGCGCCGGCGGTGCGGCGCTGTGGGTGGTGGTGCCCACCCGTTCCGCCCCTGGCGGACGATTGCCCACCACAGGGTCGGCCTCAGGCGCGGGCTCGGCCGCCGCCGGGCCGGACCCGGACGCGGGCTCGGCCACAAGGTCGGCCTCAGGTGCGGCCTCAGTCGTTGCCGGGCCCGTCAACGGGTCGGAGGAGACCGCGCGGAGGGCGAGGAGGAGGGGGGCGACGGCGGGTTCGTGGCGGAGGGGGGTGTCGGCGGCGTCGGTTTCGACGGGGACGCCGGCGGAGGTGAGGGCGCGGCGGAGGGAGGGGAGGGGGGCGGCGGCGCGGGTGAGGACGGCCATGTCCTGCCAGGGGACGCCGTCCTCGAGGTGGGCGCGGCGGAGGAGGTCGGCGATGTTCTCGGCCTCCGCGGAGGCGGTGGGGTAGGTGTACGCCTCGGCGCGGCCGCCGTCCCTGACGGGGGTGAGGTCGCGGTGGGCGCGGACCTTGTCGGCGGGGAGCCGGTGCATGGGCATGCGCAGGGCGAGCTGCCGGGTCGCCGCGAGGAGCGTCGCGCCGGAGCGGCGGGAGGTGCCGAGGACGCGGACGGGGGCGCCGCCGAAGGTGGCGGGGAAGTCGAGGATGCCGTTCACGTCGGCGCCGCGGAAGGCGTAGATGGATTGGTCCGGGTCGCCGAAGGCGACGACGTCGCCCCGGCCGCCGCCGGCGAGCGCGTGCAGGAGCCGGACCTGGGCGGGGTCGGTGTCCTGGTACTCGTCGACGTAGATCGCGTCGTACGCGGGCAGGGTCACGTCGCCGGCGAGGAGGACGGCCCGGTGGACGAGCTCGGTGTAGTCGAGGACGCCCTGGAGGTCGAGGACGTCGAGGTACTCGGCGAGGAAGCCGGCGGCCGCCTTCCAGTCGGGGCGGCCGACCCGGTCCGCGAAGCGGGCGAGGGCGTCCGGGCCGAGGCCGAGTTCGCGGGAGCGGGCGAGGACGGCCCGCACCTCGTCGGCGAAGCCGCGGGTGGTGAGGCAGGCGCGGAGTTCGTCGGGCCAGCGGATGCTCCCGAGCCCGGCCTTCTCCATGTCGATGTGGCCGGCGAGCAGTTCGCGGACGGCGAGGTCCTGCTCGGGTCCGGAGAGGAGTCGGAGCGGTTCGGCGAAGAGCTCGGCGTCCTGGTGGGCGCGGATCAGGGCGTAGCAGTACGAGTGGAAGGTCGTCGCCTGCGGCGGGCGGCGGCCGCCGAGCCGGGCGGCCATGCGGTCGCGGAGTTCGACGGCGGCCTTGCGGCTGAAGGTGAGGACGAGGAGGCGTTCGGGGTCGGCGCCGGCTTCCATGCGGGCGGCGACGGCTTCGACCAGCGTCGTCGTCTTGCCGGTGCCGGGTCCGGCGAGGACGAGAAGAGGTCTGCCGCGGTGGTCAACCACCTGCCGCTGGGTTGCGTCCAGCTGAGGGGGATCCAGCGGGGCCGGCGTGGTGCGCACCAGTCGGTACGCGCCCGGGGTCCGCTGCCGTCCCGGACCCGGGTACGGCTGTCCCTGGTGCGGCGGCGTACGCCGGGTGGTGGAGGAGGTGCTCACGTGGATCGCCGGTCCTGGTGGGTGTGGTGGTGCGGGTGAGGCGGCCGTGTGCCGTGGCCGCCGCCTCGGGGTGCGCCTCGGGCGCCGGCCGGGAGGCCGCCGCGGGAGTCGTCCCGGAAGCCGGCCGGGAGGCCGCCGCCCGAGTCGTCCCGGGAGCCGGTCGTGCGGCCGGTCCGCGGGTCGCGCACGTCGACGTTACGCGAAGCGGGCCGCCGACGAGCCGTACTCCGGGCCGCGTCCACCCCGGCGGGGCCGCCTCACCGGCGCCTTCCGGGCCCGCGCCCTCAGGTGTGAGTTCCGGCACCCCCGCCGGTACCCCCGCCGTCGCCGGATGCCGGGTCCGCGGTGCCGTCCCAGCGTGCCCGCCGCATGTCGATGCGGGGTACGTGCCCCTCGGACGCGGGGCCGGCCGCGCGCAGCGGGGTGCCCTCGTCGCGGTAGTGGCCGAGGGCCCGCAGCTCGTGCCCGGGGAGGAGGGTGCCGTCCGCCCGGACCACGCGCCACCACGGTGCCGAGCCGCCGTAGAGGGCCATCACCCGGCCCACCTGCCGCGGCCCGCCCTCGCCCAGCCACTCGGCCACGTCGCCGTACGTCATGACCCGGCCCGGCGGGATCCCGTCGGCGACGTCGAGCACCCGCTCCGCGTACTCGGGCAGTTCTCCGGTCTCCCCCACGGGTTCCTCCATGCTCATCCGCCCCATCCTGCCTCACCCCACCGACATGGCCCTGATGCCTCCGCGCGGCGGCTCTTCGTGCCACCATCGTCCGGGCGGTGACTGGTGATACGAGATCAAGAGCGACAAGTACGAGAACAAGAACGTGATCGACGCGACGCGTACGAAGAGACGGACAGGGTGATGGGGCACGACACGCAGCCTCCTGAGGAGGAGGGCGAGGCCGACGTGCCCGAGCGGGTCTCCGGGGACGAGCCGCTGCTCGCCGCCCGGGTCCACCGGCCCTCCGATCTGATGCGGTTGCTCGTCGGCCTGCTCGCCATCGGGCTCGTCATCGCCATCGCGGCGTTCGCCCACGCCACGACCTCGGGCCTGGAAGAGGACATCAACAAGGGGGCCGTCGGCGCCCCCGACGTCTTCGTCAAGATCGCCGGCCTCGTCTCGTCGATCGCCGTCCTGCTCGTCCCCGTCGCCTTCGCCATCGAGCGGCTGATCAAGCGGGACGGGCTGCGCATCGCGGACGGCGTCCTCGCCGCCGTCCTCGCGCACGGCGTCACCCTCGCCACCGACCTGTGGGTCGCCCAGGCCGCGCCCGGCACCATCCAGGACGCGCTGACCCAGCCGCAGTCCGGCGGCGGGCTCACCGACCCGGTGCACAACTACCTCGCCCCCGTCATCGCGTACATGACCGCCGTCGGCATGGCCCGCAGGCCCCGCTGGCGGGTGTCGCTGTGGGTGGTGCTGCTGCTCGACGCGTTCACGATGCTGGTGGCCGGCTACACCACCGCCCTGTCGATCATCCTGACCGTCCTGATCGGCTGGACGGTGGCGTACGGCACGCTCTACGCGGTCGGCTCCCCCAACGTCCGGCCCACCGGGCAGACCCTCCTCGCCGGCCTGCGCCGGGTGGGCTTCCGCCCGGTGACGGCGCTGCGCGCCGAGGGCGTGCCGGACTCGGCGGACAGCGGGGACCGCGGCCGCCGGTACATCGTGACCCTGGAGGACGGGCCTCCGCTGGACGTCACCGTCGTCGACCGGGAGCAGCAGGCGCACGGCTTCTTCTACCGCGCGTGGCGGCGGATCACCCTGCGGACGATCACCACCCGCCGGTCGATCGTCTCGCTGCGCCAGGCGCTGGAGCAGGAGGCGCTGCTCGCGTACGCGGCCATCGCCGCCGGGGCGAACGCGCCGAAGCTGATCGCCACCTCGGAGCTCGGCCCGGACGCGGTGATGCTCGTGTACGAGCACATCGGCGGCCGGAGCCTGGACTCGCTCGACGACGACGAGATCACCGACGAGCTGGTCACCAGCGCGTGGCGGCAGGTCCGGGCGCTCCAGTCGCGGCGGATCGCGCACCGCAGACTGGCCGGGGACGCGATCCTGGTGGATCGTTCCGGCAAGGTGATCCTCACCGATCTGCGGGGCGGCGAGATCGCGGCCGGCGACCTGATCCTGCGGATGGACATCGCCCAGCTGCTCACCACGCTCGGTCTGCGGGTCGGGGCGGAGCGGGCGGTCGCCGCGGCCGTCGGGGTCCTCGGACCGGACACCGTCGCGGACTGCCTGCCGCTGCTCCAGCCGATCGCGCTGAGCCGCTCCACGCGCGCGACGCTGCGGAGGCTGGCGCGCGAGCGGTCGGCGCGGGAGCGGGAGGCGGTGCTCGCGGCCTCCGAGGCGGCGAAGCACGAGCGTGAGCTCGCGAAGGCCGCGGCCTCGGCGGACCCGAAGGACGTACCGGCGGAGAAGAAGGCCGGGATCAAGGCCGGGGCGAAGGCCGAGAAGAGAGCGGACAAGAAGGCCGAGAAGCGGGCCCTCGACACGGCGCTCGACGAGGCCCGCGAGGAGGACCTGCTCGCCCAGATCCGGCAGCAGGTGCTGCTGATCCGCCCGCAGGCCCCGGTGGAGCCGGTCCGCCTGGAGCGGATCAAGCCGCGGACCCTGGTCAGTCTGATCGCGGGCGCGGTCGCCGCGTACTTCCTGCTGTCGCAGATCGCCCGGACCCCGCTGTCGACGATCAGCCAGGCGGACTGGCGCTGGGTGGCGGCCGCGGTGCTGTTCTCGGCGCTGAGCTACGTGGCGGCGGCGATGAGCCTGCTGGGCTTCGTGCCGGAGCGGGTCGGGTTCTGGCGGACGGTGGTGGCGCAGGTCGCCGGCTCGTTCGTCAAGATCGTCGCCCCGGCGGCGGTCGGCGGTGTAGCCCTGAACACCCGCTTCCTCCAGCGCTCGGGCGTACGGCCGGGGCTCGCGGTGGCGAGCGTCGGCGCCTCGCAGCTGTTCGGGCTCGGGGCGCACATCCTGCTGCTGCTCTCCTTCGGCTATCTGACGGGGACGGAGAAGTCGCAGTCCTTCACCCCGTCGAGGACGGTCATCGCCGGCCTGCTGACGGTCGCGGTGCTGGTGCTGGTCGTGACGGCGATCCCGTTCATGCGCAAGTTCGTGTCGACGCGGCTGCGCTCGCTGTTCGCCGGCGTGGTGCCGCGCATGCTGGACGTGCTCCAGCGGCCGATGAAGCTGGCGACCGGCATCGGCGGGATGCTGCTCCTCACCGGTCTGTTCGTGCTCTGCCTGGACGCGTCGATCCGGGCCTTCAGCCACGGCGACCAGTCGGTCAGCTACGCGAGCGTGGCCGTCGTCTTCCTCGCGGGCAACGCGCTCGGCTCGGCGGCGCCGACGCCGGGCGGTGTCGGCGCGGTCGAGGGCGCGCTCACCTTCGGTCTGGTCGCGGTGGGCCTGCCGCTGGAGGTGGCGACCCCGGCGGTGCTCCTGTACCGCCTGCTCACGCTGTGGATCCCGGTCCTGCCGGGCTGGCTCTGCTTCAACTGGCTGACGAAGCGCGAGGCGCTGTAGGCGGACGCCCTCGGGGGCACCCGGTTGGCCCCTCGTCCCGCGCGGGCGGGCGGGCGGCGGCCCACGATGGGCGTATGCCGATCTCCGCCGCCCAGCGTGCCGCCCTGCTCACCGCCACCACCGTGCTGCTCGCCGCCGGGTGCTCGGACGGGGGCGACGGCACGGCGGACGCGACGAAGCCGAGCGGCACCGGGGTCTCGGCGCTGACCTCGCAGAAGCTGTCGTGGGAGCCCTGCCCGGCGCCGTCGGCGGCCGAGGGCGGCGGGCCCGCGCCCTCGCCGCTGCCGGGCGGCGCGACCTGGGAGTGCTCCTTCCTCCAGACGCCGCTCGACTGGTCGGTGCCGGACGGCGAGACGATCGAGCTCGCCCTCATCCGGGCCAGGGCCAGGAACAGCGACGACCGGATCGGCTCGCTCATCTTCAACTTCGGCGGACCCGGAGGCTCCGGGGTCACCGCGCTGCCGAGCTTCGCGTCCACGTACGAGACCCTGCGCGGCCGCTACGACCTGGTGTCCTTCGATCCGCGCGGGGTGGGCCGCAGCGATCCGGTCGAGTGCGCCACGGACAAGGAGCTGGACGCCTACTACGCCCTGGACTTCACGCCCGACGACGAGGCCGAGGAGCGGACCCTGTCGGACGCGCAGAAGAAGTACGCGACCGGCTGCGAGAAGGACGCGGGCCCGGCGCTGCCGCACGTCGGCACCGAGAACGCCGCCCGGGACATGGACCTGATGCGCCAGGTCCTCGGCGACGAGAAGCTCCACTACTTCGGCATCTCGTACGGCACCGAACTCGGCGGCGTGTACGCGCACCTGTTCCCGAAGAACGTCGGCCGGGCCGTCTTCGACGCCGTGGTCGACCCGGACGCGGGCGTCGAGGACGGTGCCCTCGGCCAGGCGAAGGGCTTCCAGCTCGCCCTGGACAACTTCGCCCAGGACTGCGTCGACCGCGGCGACGCCTGCACCCTGCCCGGCTCGACGGTCGCCGAGATCGAGGCGTTCGTCATGGACCTCCTGGCGTCGCTGGACAAGGAGCCGATCCCCGGCATCGGCGACCGGAAGCTCACCCAGACGCAGGCCACCAACGGCATCGCGCAATCGCTGTACTCGAAGGAGTACTGGCAGTACCTGGAGCAGGGGCTCGACGCGGCCGACGGCGGGGACGGCGCGCTGCTCCTGTCGCTCTCCGACGCGATGAACGGGCGCGGCCAGAACGGCTCGTACAGCAACATCCAGGCCGCCAACGCCGCCATCAACTGCGTCGACTTCAAGGAGCGCTACACGCTGGGGCAGGCCAAGGAGCGGCTCCCCCAGTTCCGCGAGGCCTCCCCCGTCTTCGGCGACTTCATGGGCTGGGCGCTCGCGAGCTGCTCGCAGTGGCCGGTGCCCGGCCTGTGGGAGCACCCGGACGTGTCCGCGCCGGGCTCGGCGCCGATCCTGGTGGTCGGCAACACCGGCGACCCGGCCACGCCGTACGAGGGCGCCCGGTCGATGGTGAACGCGCTCGGCAAGGGCGTCGGCGTGGAGCTGACGTACGAGGGCGAGGGCCACGGCGCCTACAACGGCGGCGACAAGTGCGTGAAGAAGGCGGTGGACGGCTACCTCCTGGACGGCAAGGTGCCCGCCTCCGGGACCGTCTGCAAGTAGGCCGTCCGAAGGGGACGTCCCGGCCCCCTAGGATGGCCGCCTTGCCGGGACCCTGGGGGAACACATGTCCATACGCGTACGCATGACCGTGCTGGCCGTGACGGGGGTGCTCGTCGCCGGATGCACGGGCACCGGGGGCGCGACCGGGCCGACGAAGGCCCCGCCGGCCACCGCCGGCGCCGGGTCGACGGACCCGGCGACCGCCCCCGCGCTCCCCGCCTCCCTCACCGGCCAGCGCCCCGACTGGAAATCCTGCGAGGCCCCGGAGAGCGGGCCGCTGCCCGGCTCGGAGTGGCGCTGCGCCACGGTGAAGGTGCCGCTCGACCACGCGAAGCCCGACGGGGAGACGATCCCGGTCGCGCTGATCCGCAAGGAGGCCCGGAGCAAGAGCGGCCGCATCGGCTCGCTCCTGTTCGACTTCGGCGGGCCCGGCGCGTCCGGCGTCGACATCCTGCCGCAGGCGGCCGAGGAGTACGGGAACCTGAACGAGCGCTACGACCTGGTCGGCTTCGACCCGCGGGGCGTGGGCCGCAGCGCGGGAGTGGTCTGCCGGGACGACGCCGAGCTGGCCGCGGCCGAGGCCTCCGTCGACGTCGTCCCGGACACACCCGCCGAGGAGGCCGCCTACCTGGCGGACGGCGCCGCCTTCGCCGCCGGCTGCGCCCGCCGCTCCGCGAAGGTCCTGCCGCACACCACGACCACCGCCACCGCCCGCGACATGGACCTGCTGCGGCAGGTCCTCGGCGACGAGAAGCTCCACTACTTCGGCATCTCGTACGGCACCCAGCTCGGCGGCACGTACGCGCACCTCTTCCCCGCGCGGGTCGGCCGGATCGTCCTCGACGCCGTCGTCGACCCGACCGCCGACACCGCCGGGCACGCCCGCCACCAGACGATCGGCTTCCAGCGGGCCCTGGACAACTACCTGAAGAGCACCGGCGAGGACCCGAAGGCCGGGACCGAGCGGATCGCCCGCCTGCTGCGGAAGCTGGACCGGGAGCCGCTGCCCGTCGGCGGGCGCCGGCTCACCGAGGGCCTGGCCCTCACGGGCATCGCGGTCACGCTGTACGGGAAGGCCAACTGGCCGCTGCTGACCGGGGCGCTCGCCGAGGCCGAGCGCGGCGACGGCAGCGCCCTGCTGGACCTGGCCGACTTCTACAACGACCGGGACGCGAAGGGCCACTACAGCACCCAGTCGCACTCCCAGCGGGCGATCTCCTGCGCGGACTCCAGCGAGCGGCCGACCGCCGCGCAGGCGAAGGCGCTGCTGCCGGAGTTCCGCCGGATCTCTCCCGTCTTCGGCGCGTTCCTCGCCTGGGACACGGCGGGCTGGTGCGCGCAGTGGCCGGTGAAGGGCGAGCGGCGGACTCCGCAGGCGAGTGCCCCGGGCGCGGCCCCGATCCTGGTCGTCGGCACGACGGGCGACCCGGCCACGCCGTACGAGGGCGCGGAGAAGATGGCGAAGGAGCTCGGGGCCGGAGTCGGGGTCCTGGTCACCAACAAGGGCGAGGGGCACGGGGCCTACGGCAGTTCGCCGTGCGTGACGCGGAAGGTCGACGCGTACTTCCTGGACGGGAAGGTCCCGGCGTACGGCACGACCTGCTGAACGGCCGGAAGGGCCCGGACCTCGTCACGAGGTC